>NZ_JBQHVO010000016.1:0-71211 GCF_052064465.1 Niallia sp. HCP3S3_B10
GTAAGCCTCGGAAAACAAAAGCCTACACTAAGTTAGAATGGTTTGGTAACTACCGATTCACCAGGTAATTCACTTTTTCAGTGGCCTCGCAGCGAGGAGGCTCAGCTTCCTCCCCGGCGCATCGTGCGTCTGTAGCGCAATGGAACGACTTAGTTTTTACTCTTGACTATATTAAAAACATGGATAACCATCTTGAGAAAGTAGCTTTATTTAAGAGCTAAATAGAAATTGTTCGTCTTTAAAGATTAGTTATTTAGTTGTTTCCCAGCCTTACCTTCTTAATCCTGCTTATCTAATACTGGTGGGATTCGATGCTTTGTTGCTTGTTCATAGCTATAAGCCATTTCTATGAGTCTAGGTTCACTATATGCTAATCCTGAGAAAGTGATTCCCATCGGCTTTCCTTTTGAAGTATATCCCGCTGGAACAGTAACCGATGGATATCCGGCTTTTGCAGGCAGCGCACAGCCTAAATATTTCGCAAATACTAAAGCATCCAATTGATTTTCTTTCATCGTTATGTCGATTCCCTCTGTAGTAGAAAGTCTAACATCCGTTTCACGATGCTCTTTATACTTTGCATCATCTAAGTCTCCATTTAGTGTTTCACAATATTCAAGTATCGTCTGCCCATATTTAACGACGTCTGGATGCAACTTATTAAATTCAATAACCTCGCTTAATGAATGAACAGGTACTTCTTCTGAAAGTTTATGTAAGTAGTTGTCTATGCCATACTTAAATTCATGATAAAGTACAATAGAATCGAATTTTTCACGTGGAATGGTAACATCCAGCAAGACAGCCCCTTGCTTTGCTAATTCTTCCATCGCTTTTTCAAACAGAGCTACCTCTTCTTCCTCTTCTGGCAAGAAGGTTCGATCAATCCCAATTCTTTTCCCATTTAGTCCATCTTTTTTTAAAAAAGCCGTGTAGTCACTTGGCTGCCCTATACTTGTTTTTGTCACTTCATCTTTTTCATCCACACCAGCAATGATCCCTAACAGAATTGCTGCATCACGGACGGTTCTTGTCATTGGACCTGCCGTATCTTGACTGTGAGCTAGTGGGATAATTCCAGTACGGCTAACGAGACCAAGTGTAGGTTTTATTCCAACAAGCGAATTATTACTAGCAGGACTAAGAATGGATCCAGATGTTTCAGTTCCAATTCCAACCACTGCAAAATTAGCAGCAATGCTTGCGCCAGTCCCCGAGCTTGAACCCCCAACATCCCATATACCAGCCCCATATGGATTCATTACCTGCCCACCTAAAGAACTATAGCCATTGGGCATATCTAATTCCGTAATAAAATTGGCAAATTCGGAAAGATTAGCCTTTCCAATAATAACGGCTCCTGCTTCTCGAAGCTTTTTAACAATAAAAGCGTCCTCTTTAGCAAAATTATGTTTTAATGCAATGGAGCCTGCAGTTGTTGCCATCGAATCATTTGTATCAATATTGTCTTTTATAATAACAGGTATGCCATAAAGTGGTCCCACTTGATGGAGTACCTTCCTTTTTTCATCTAGCTCTGCTGCAATTTCTAATGCATCAGGGTTTATTTCCCTAATAGAGCATAATGCAGGATCAAATGATGCAATTCGATTTAAATATTGCTTGGTCAGCTCCAATGAAGTAATTGCACCAGACTCCAGGGCTTTCTGTATATCTAAAATAGTTGTTTCTTCTATATTATATGGAATGCTACTTTCTGTTTTCATGTTCCCTTCTACCCCCTTCGCCTTTTCTTTAGTATAGCCTGTTCAAATTCTCCAGAAAAGAAGAATCTACTATTTTATCAAAATATTTTGATATGATATACTTTTCCTAAAAAGGGAGCCAACAATTATGTTTCACTTTCAACTAATTACACAAGAACAAGCAGAAGAAATTGCTTATCAATGGCATTATGATGGAATTTATGGATTTTATGACATGGAGGCAGATGAAGAGGATTTAGCTGCGTTTCTTGATAGGGATCAAAGGAATGAGTCCATTTATGCTGTCACAGAAGAGAATCAACTCATCGGTTTTTTTAGTATAAACAAGGCAGATAACGATACAATCGATATTGGTCTTGGTTTAAGACCTGATTTAACTGGCCAGAAAAAAGGATCTACATTTTTAACGACTGGAATGAATTATATAAAAGAGCATTTTTCCCCTTCCTTTATTAGCTTGGCGGTTGCAACATTTAATAAGCGTGCTATCAAGGTTTATAGAAAAGTAGGATTCAAAGAAACGACTACGTTTATCCAATCGACAAATGGCGGAGAGTTTGAATTTGTGCAGATGATTTATCCTTGTTCCCCTACAACCAAAAAAAGTGTTGATTCCGTATAAAGGAAACCAACACTTTTTTAATTACTTTACATCTATCTCTAAACCTGGATAGACCAATTGAACAGGACCACTATATACATCTTTTGCTTCTTCTACTAGCTTTTCTTGATCACCATAATGGGGAAGATGGGTCAAAAAGAGCTGTTTTACCCCCGCTTGTTTTGCTAGTTTTCCGGCTTCTTCTCCTGTAAGATGCCCTTTAACGATTCCAAATTGGTCTTTATAAATACTAGCTTCACTTATTAAAATATCTGCATTCTTCGCAAAAGGAATTAGGTCATCCTTCCACTCTGTGTCTGCCGTGTAAAGAATGGTCTTTCGATTTGCTTGGATTTTCATTGCCAAGCAATATACTGGATGAGTCGTTTCACAAAAGGATATATTGAATGGTCCAATGGTAATCGATTGATCAACAGAAATTTCCCGTCCTTCGGTATAGACATCATGGGTTAGTTCATCAAATTTAGAGTCTCTTTTGTGGCCATAGATTGGGAAAGGCTCGATTCGTTTTCCAAGTTTATTCTCCACTAACATCGCATATTGGAGACAGCCGACATCAGCGATATGATCATGGTGATAATGGGAAAGGATACACGCATCTAAATCCTGTAAGTCCACATATGACTGCACCTTCGACAACACACCACTCCCACAATCTACCAATAAATGAAATTCCGCAGATTCTAATAAAAAGGCAGAGGTAGCACTTTCCTTCCCAGGGTAACCGCCATATTTTCCTAAAAAAGTAATTTTCATTGTGAATTCTCCTCCCTATGAAGTATCATCATCCATTATTACCTAGTTCGGTTAATCATATAATCTACCAAGAACTTTAAAAAGTTGGTCTTCTTTGGTAACAATTCTACTAAATCTAATGCCATACAATAATGCTCCCACATTTCCTTACGAGCACCTTCCAAACCTAAAACGGTCACAAATGTAGAGGTATCATTATCTTTGTCCATTCCAGATTTCTTTCCTAACGTTTTTTGCTCTCCTTCTACATCTAGTAAATCGTCCTTTATTTGAAAAGCAATCCCAGCATGGTAAGCATACTTCTTCAATAAATCCATCACTTCATTTGAAACACCAGCTAAGATTGCAGGCATAAGAAGCGATGCCTCAAATCCGATACCTGTTTTATAAAAACAAAGGGTATTCAGTTCTTGTAGAGTTAATTGTTTCCCTCTGGATTCTAAGTCCATCAACTGCCCTTTACACATATCAGCAGTAGCTTTCGTTGTATATCCAATAAGTTTTAATATAATCGATCCTTCAAAGGCTTGTAAAGTAGCTTGTTCCTCAATCGCTTTCTGTGTAAGAAATAGCCCCGTTAATTCTGCTGTTGCCGTATCATACACTTCATGTAAAGTCGGTCTTCCTCTTCTCATCGCCGCATTATCCTGTGATGGTAAATCGTCAAAAATAAGAGAAGCTGTATGCATATATTCTACCGATTTCAATAATGGAACGATTTGGGCATTATCCAGCTCGAATTCTTTTACCCCCATAAACCATGTAATAATCGGTCTGATTCTTTTTCCAGTACCAGCAAGACTGTAATTTGCTGCTTCGGTCACGATATCCTTCTCAAGCAGCGCATTTTCTGTGATTGGCAGCATCTTATCAATAGGTGAACGGATGGATTGAATCATTTCAGAAAACTCTTCTTGTTCTCTTCTATTTTCTTTTAAGGTGGTAATCATATGGTCACGAAGCAGCTTATCAAAAAAGTCAACATCATCTGCCTTTTCAACCATTTGCTGTAGGATTCGATTAAAGGTAGACATTCTTTTTGTGAATATCCCCATTAAATCACTATATTTCTGTTCGCCTAATTTTTCCTTTAACCGCTTTAACCCATTAATTGCCCGATCCAAAATGACTTCCTTTGTTTTGAAATCCGCTTGATAGACATCATGAATTAAATAGGAAATGACTGTCCAATACATTTCAAATGGATTTATTAAATCTTTTCTAGTTGTGTGATAGGTTAGATAATACGTATAAGGAGTTACAGCCCCGTCTTTTTTATCATCAAACATATCCGCCAAATCATCTGCTAGCTGATTATAGATACCATAATAAAAGGTTCGTTTATCATAACCTTCATCCTCAGGAGCATTCATTAACGACCGGACAATCTGTCTGGAAGCGGAAGATTTAAGGATTACTGGAATATAAATTTCTTCATTAGAATAAGTGCCATTTTTTAACTTCTTTTCCCTGTCGACCTCTTGTGAATGAAAGAAGATATAGGATTGACTTAGAAATAACTCCCAAGTCATAGAATCATGTTGAAGTCTCATGTATTCAAATGCTTCTTTTAACTCACTATGAATGAATGCAATTAGCTCTTCATTCTCTCCATGCCATCTTCCTAATTCTGGGACAATTCCTGTTTCTAAAGTTGTTCGAATTAACGTCGTATACTGTTTTTCTTCCTCTATAGATAAAATTTTCGCATCCAGTAAATCATCAATTAAAGGATACGTTATTCCATAATAAAAACCTAGTTTTATCGCTTTCTCTAATCGATACTTCCGTACTTGTTCTGATAGGTCAATGCTTCTTCTTTCTTCCAATTCATGCATTAAGACCCCTGCAAGGATTTTCAGGATTTTGCGTTGTGCGTGCTCCACACTCATTCCACTCGGGATATGTGCTGTCACTCGTTTCAGTTTTTCTAGTACAAAAATCATCGTATGCTCAACTTTTTCTTTTTTAGCAAGTTTATACAGACTAGATACACTAAAATTGTCATTCTTTGCATCTTTCTTTAATAAGTGGGTTTTCACATTGTTGACTACTTCGTCAATTCTTTCTTGCGTATGTTGTGATGAAAGTGTCTTTCCTAAATCACGCATATAAAGATACGAAATACTTCTATTCAAATAATCATCTAATTTACCTGCATAATTCAACCACTCTATATAGGGACGATACCCTTTTACAGTTGGTTTTCTTTTTTTTCGGGAAAAATAGGTTAAGATGGAAGGAGAATGAATATGGTTTATCTTCCAAGTTTGAAAGTCATTTATTAGGCTTGACACATAAGACTGATCCGTTAACTGATTTTGAAGGGCTTCAAAATACCGGACAGCCTTATGCTCTGCCGATCGATATTCTTCATTTATTGCCTCTTTTAACTTTTTATCCATAAGAACATTACCTCTGCTTTACCTTTAAGTTCATTTAATTAATCTAATATAATCGGTTATCTTCTTTATTATAACTAGAATGTTCATTATCTCCTATTAATCTATATTTTTCATTAGAAAAACTCTCCCTTTATAGAAGGAGAGTTTATAGGTTGATATATTTTCTTGTAATTTATTTTTTGTTAATTGTTGCAAGCTTGGGGGATGTTCAGAATTACTTTATTACATAAAGTCACTATTCTGTTACCTTTTTTCGGGACATAGAGATCCGTTCTCTGTTACCTTTGACCAGTGTTTTTCTTCTTTTGGGGCACTGAGATGCCCTCTCTGTTACCTTTTCTAGTTGCTTTTCTTCATTAAAGTAACAAATGGTACTTTTCTAGATTCTTCAAACGGAAGTAGCTTTCTCTTTAGCAATCGATGCATTTGACTTCGATGCATTTGCTTTTTCCATTACAGATGGCCTTGCAAGAATTAATACGGAAATAATGGTCAGACATCCTGATATAAGGAGAATCCATTGTGCTGGCACGTAATCATATAGAAAACCAAACAACAATGTACCTATTGGCATCATCGCCATAGCAAAAGTCTCTATTATGGTAAAAACTCTACCTTTATATTCATTAGCAATTTGTTTTTGCAAGAGTACCATAATCGGAATATTTATCAAAATATTCGTTGCGCCAAATAAGAACATGACAACCATGTAGTAAATAAATATTGTTGTGGGTGATAATGAAATAATAATAGGAACCGCTGCAGCTATCATTAATAAACTTGAAGAAAGTATTCCCCTTTTACTAACAGAAAACGGATGTTTAAATTCCTTTCCTAAAGTCAAGTATACAGAAAGTAAAAGAGTTCCTACAGCAAAAGCCCCTTCCACAATTCCAAATTGTATGGATGGCATGTGTAATTTCGTATTAACGATAAATGGAAAACCAACATTAAATGCTGTAAAAATAAAATTGACAATTAAGCAAAGGATAATCATCACCTTTAATAATGGTTGATGGTTGACATAGCTTAAGCCCCCTTTTAAACTTTCAAAAACCGATTCTTTCTTCTCTTGATGCTCCCGTTCTTTTTCAAAAAGGGTAAAATTCATGGTCGAATCGAGTATAACGGCAATCAATGAAGCGATAAGATAGATTGTTAAAAACACGGACATGGACACTAAGCCAAATAATATTCCACCGATAGCTGGACTTGCGATTTGCGCAATGGAAATAGCAATTTGATTTAAAGAAGATGCTTTCTGAATGCGAGTTTCATCAATTAATCCGGTTAATGATGAAGTAAAAGCATTGCTGGCAAACATAGAGGTAATGGACAGGATACAGGATGTTGTATAAATAGCAAGTAAAGATAATCCCATCGTGATGCTATAAAGTAGTAATCCGCCTATTGAAATGGTCGTAACCGTTTGAGCCGTTATAGCAATTATCTTACGAGGATACCTATCTATGATGTCCCCAGCAAAAGGAGCAACGATTGTTCTAGGTAAGATATTACATAGTATATTCACGGCAAAACTCATCGAAGAACCAGTCAAATGCAAAATATACAAACTAATAGCAAATGTGTATATTTGTGATCCAGCTGTTGCAATTAATTTACTACTGACAAATGTCCACAAGTGATATGTGGCTCTCTTTTGTAACTGATTTTCATCCAACGAAACCCCATCCTTTTTCAAAGAAGTTTAATTTAATTAAACAAATGATATCACACAAAAACTTCCCTTTCAAGAAAAAGTTTAATATAATTAAACTATCTTAATAAGGAGTGTACCATTTATGCTAGGAGAACGAATTCGTACATTAAGAAAACAAAAGAAAATGACCCTAGAGGCATTAGCTGGTGATCGATTAACAAAAGGCATGCTCAGCCAGATTGAGAATAATAAAGCTAAACCTTCTATGGAGAGTCTTGAGTATATAGCCGAGAGACTTAATGTAACTATTTCGGAATTAGTAGACAAGGTAAGTTCTACTGAAATTAGAAACATACTTAACCAAACTGAAAAACTATATGAAGGATTCAAAATTTATTTTCGAGATAAAGAAGAAACAATTGAAAGTTGCAAAAAAATTATTCATCTTATTCAACCATATATTCATATTATGAATGATAGCTATGAAGCTGCTCGTTTATTAGAAATTTATAGTCAGTGCCTATTTTGCCTATATGATGATCAGTGGGAAATTTACGCTAAAAAAGCTGCAACAATATATGATACACTTAATCTCACTGCTAACCGTGCAGAAGTTGGTATTTTCAAGGCAATTACCATTTTTCTAGAGCATCGTTATAAAGATGCTCTTCAAATATTTTTAGAAGAACGACATTTTCTAGAAAAGTCGCATTATAAAATTGACCCGATGACAAAAGTTAACTTGGATTATCATGAAGCAGCTTTCTATTCAGCAATTGGTGATTCACAGGGAACTGTTCAAGCAATCGAAAGGGCTCTAGATTACTCTAAAAAAGAAAAAATATATTTTAAAACAGATGATATATATAAACTAGCTGCTTTTGAAGCTTTATTAGGATCAGAAGAGCAAAAATTTCGTCATTATTTAAATAAACTGAAACAATTTGGTGAATTTTTAGAAGATGAAAATTATATAGAATTATGTGATGTTTTATTTGTCGAATATTTAATAAATATAGAAGGGAAATACGATAAAATCATGCCCATTATCGATAAATATGTGGAATATAATGAAGAAGGGCAGATAGCAACTGGAGATACTTGGAACATTCTCCAAAAAGGGAAAGCATTTTACTATGTACATGAATATGAAAAATCACTAAAAATTTTATTAGCCGTCACTGTGCCAGATTATTTAAACCATCCAGTAGATTTTGGAATCTATTATATTAAAGATACCTATATCGCCCTTTGCTATAAAGAGCTTAATAATATGGATAAGGCAAGGGAGCATGCTAAAATCGCGTATGACAAATTCTTGCCTATTCCGAATTCCATTTTCCGAAAATTGTGCATAGAGACCTATGAAAGTATTTTTTCCAATTAACATACTAACATAAGGAATTTCTTTGCTGTGCCTCTTTATAGCAAGGAAATTCCTTATACCAAATATCCATTATGGTCAGCAAACCGCCATAAAATGTCTAATGATAAATCCGAATATCCCCATAGAGACAAGAGATGCCTATATCACATCAATATCCAAAGATGTTAGAGTCAACGGTTTTCTTGTTACAAAAAAGAAAAACGAGTGCAATTCTTTACACCCGCTTTTCCCACCTATATCGCTAAAATCTCTTTCGTAAAATGAATATAATCAGTGAAATAGCCATCCACTTCATATTCCAATACTCGTTCTTGTTCCTCTTTTTGTGTTTTCTTATTCGTAAAATACACGTGAACTTCTTTTCCCTGCTTATGTAATTCCTTTACCACTTTCTGCGTAACATCTGTAGATTCGATTCCTATTATAGGATACTCAACCCCACTTGCTTCATTCAATGAAAAAGATCCTTTTCTAAAAAGAAGAGCTAGTTCTGTATGTGGAGCCATTTCTTTAATTTTCAATAAACTCTCTTCCGAAAAGGATTGAATGGTCACTAAGTTTTTATCGAGTAATTGGTATTCCTCTAACAACTGAATAAGCTTTTCTTCCATTGCTAATTTTCCATTAACAAGTCTTGTTTCAATATAATACCTTTGGGAATCATGAAAGGTCTCGATTATTTCCTTTAATGTTGGAATTTCTTCCGTAATGGTTTTGCCATAATCCGATTTGAATGTTTGAAAAGTCTTTATCTCTTCTAAAGTATAATCAGAGACCTTTCCCTTTCCATTTGTCGTACGGTCAATCGTTTCATCGTGCATTGCGATTAATTCGCCATCCTTTGTCATTCTTAAATCTATTTCAAGGGAATCTACTCCTGATTGGGCGGCTATTTGATAAGCGGTAATCGTGCTTTCGTTATACCATTCATTTGCCCCTCTATGTGCAATTACTCTTGGAGTGTCCTCTTTTTCTATCGCAGGCTGGGCTACGATAGATACTGCATTGTCACCGCAAGAAGTTAGAGATATGGTTAAGAAAGGAATGAGAATGAACACACTCCAGTATTTAGTCAATAGGAACAGCTCTTTCCTGTCTCATGGCTATGGCTAGTTCTGGATAGTCCGTAATAATTGCTTCCACCTTTGCATCCAGTAGTTGAGCCATTTCGTCCCCTTGATTTACTGTCCATACTCTTACTAGATCTTTTAATTCCTTCCAATCATTTAGATGATCGATTACCATATCTTTATGAAGATGCAATGCCTCTAATTCTATGCTTTTTATGTAATCAAGAGGATTAGAGATTACTTGATTTAATAACCAGGCAATCGAAGCAGATGGATCAATCGCCTTAATTCTTAATAAAGTCGGCAAATGAAAGGAAGAATACACGACCTTACGCCCATTTCCGTATTCGTTCACAAGAGCAATCGTCTTTTCTTCAATACCTTCGTATTCAAATGTATAGGTTTTAAGTTCTATATTTAGTTCAATTGGGTATGGAGCTAACAATTGCAATACTTCTTTTAAGGTTGGTACTTTTTCTAATAACCAGCTTTCTTCAAAATCAGGCAGGGAGGAAAACTTACTTCCTGCACTAAATGCCTTTATTTCCTCTAATGTATATGACCGTACAAAGCCAGTTCCATCTGTTGTCCGATTTAAAAATTCATCATGAATAACGACGATTTCGCCATCCTTTGTCATATGAACATCTAGCTCTATTCCATCTACCCCTTGTAAAATTGCTTGCTGGAAACTAAGTAGTGTATTTTCTGGATATCTACCCTTTGCCCCTCTATGTCCATATATTTTTGTTCTATTCATATCCCTTCTCCTCCTTTATAATGGAAAGAAACAGACCAACAAGTATTAAATGATTTAATCATGTTGGTCTTTCCCTATAGCTTATTTTCTTGCTCGATTTGCTTTTTCAATTGCTTCATTTAACTGTTTCACCATCGTGCTATATGTTTCCTCGACATCTCCACCGTTATATACCGTTTCAAGTGCTGTTTCACTAATACGGCGACCTTCTGGAATCATATCCATTAAGGCACCTTGCGTAGCATAAGAAGACTTAGTCGATTGTAACTGCTCCACAGTTACTTTTAGTTGTGGCATCTGTTCATAAGCATCTTTTACAACTTGTTCGTTATAAGCATCTGGATTAATCGCAAAATAACCTGTTCCAACATGCCATTTTGCTTGTACCTCTTTTGTTTGTAAGTATTTCATAAATTCCCAAGCAGCCTTTTTCTCCTCGTCACTCTTGTCTTTCATCATCCAAAGACTAGCGCCACCAATAACTACTCCTTGTCTTTCTACTGCTTCTGGGTGTGGAATAAAAGCAACGCCTACTTCAAATGGTGCATTATCAATTACATCTCTTGCACTAGCAGAAGATTGCATAAACATCGCAACATCTCCTGCAAGGAAACCTGCTACCATGTTATCTCCATTTGTTCCATAGTTAGCAAATGTTTTATCATCAATCATCTTTTTAACCCAATTAAACACAGACTTCCCTTGTTCCTCTGTAAAGCCAATCTCTGTTGGTGTTTCTGTTCGACCATTATCATTATTCATTAATAAAGCCCCTTGGTTCGCTAATAATTGCTCATATAACCAACCATATGCTTGGAGCGCAAATCCTTTCATTTCAGGGTTTGCCTTTACGATTGCCTTTCCAGCTTCTTCAACTTCTTCAAATGTTGCTGGTGCTTTCTCTGGATCTAAGCCCGCTGCCTTAAAGGCATCCTTATTGTAGTACATAACAGGTGTAGAAGAGTTAAATGGCATAGAATAAAAAGTGTCATCAATTTTATAATAGTTCGTTATATTCTCTTCTAAGCCACTCATATCATACCCATCTTCATCAACAAGTGTTTGAATTGGTTCAACAAAACCACTATTGATCATCGACTTTGTACCAATTTCAAAAACCTGCATCATTGTTGGAGCACTTTCTGTTCCTGCAACAGTATGAAATTTCGTTAATGCTTCATCATATGTACCTTGATATTCTGCATTTATTTTCACCTTATCTTGAGAGCCATTGTATTCATCCACAATCGCATTTAACGCTTCCTGTGCTGCTCCTCCCATAGAATGCCAGAAAGTAACGGTAGTTGGACCATCCTTTTCTTCTCCATTATTAGAAGATGATTCTGTATTATTGCTACATCCAACCATTAATAAAACCAATGATAGAATAAACATGCTTAGTAACTGCTTCGTTTTAGTCATTTTCCGCACACTCCCTAATTTATCTATTAGTTTTTTCCTTGAAAAATTATTTCAAAGCTCCTTCTGTTAACCCTTTCTGGAGTTTTTTCTGTCCCAAAAACAATAGAATCAGCGTTGGCAAAACAACAATAATTGCCCCTGCCATAATAACGCCCCATTCATTTAATTGTTCCTGTGACTGAAGCTGTCTAAGACCTATTTGCACAGTGCGCACACTATCATTTGTTGTCGCAAGTAACGGCCATAAATACATATTCCACGACGTTACAAACCCATACACTCCAAGCGTAATCAAACTTGTTTTCGCCATAGGTAGAACAACTGTTAAATAAAATTTAAAGTCTCCAATCCCTGCTATTTCGCTTGCCTCCTTCAACTCTTTCGGAATCTGCTTGAAGTTCTGCCGCAAGAGAAAAGTTCCAAAGGCAGTTGCGAAAAATGGAATCGTCAAACCATTATAATGATCAAGCCAGTTAAGATTCCTTATCGTTTGAAAGTTTGGAATGATAGATGCTTCAAATGGCACCATCATGGTTGCAATAAAGATAAAGAAAAGAAAATCTCTTCCTTTAAATTCCAAAAACACAAATGCATATGCTGCTAAACTAGCAAGTATTAATTGCCCCATCATAATGACGATGGATACAATGAAACTATTTAACAAATATTGCATTAAAGGAAAACGCTCAAATACTTTTAAATAGTTATCTAATGTTAATCCTGTCGGAATTAATTTTCCTGTCATAATATCTTGTGAGGACATAAAGCTCATCAAAAATGCAATAATAGCTGGCGAGAAAATAAGCAGTGCTGAAATAATTAATAATAAATAAAAGATAACTTTTCTATGAATGGGCAATGTCACTGATAATGAACCTTCCTTTCTCCAAGTTTAAATTGAATGATAGTCAGAACAAGAATAATCACAAAAAGAATAATCGCTTGAGCGCTCGCTGTTCCATATTGGTAGTTCATAAACGCCTCCTGATAAATGGAATAAACGATTAAATTTGTCTCATTCTGCGGTCCACCTCTCGTTAACATATCTACTTGGCCAAATGTTTGAAAGGCATTAATCAACGTTACAGTCAATACAAAAAATAAGGTTGGCGACAGCATTGGAATCGTAATTCGTCTTAACTTATAAAAGTAGCCTGCCCCATCAATATCAGCACTTTCATATAAGTAGGAATCGATCGATTGCAAACCACCTAATAAAATCAAGAATGTAAAGCCAACATTCATCCAAATCGTGGATACAGAAACGGAAAAGAGCGCCCAATTTGGATCAGTAAGCCAGCCAATAGGCTCAAATCCGAATGCTTTTACGATGGTATTCAGCCACCCAATCGTAGGGTGAAATAAGAACATCCAAAACACAGAAGCAGCCGCAACAGATATCCCCATCGAAGAGGAAAATACTGTTCGAAAAACACCGATACCACGAAGCTTCTCATTTGCAAGGATAGCCAGAAACAAACTGACGATAATGCTTCCTGGAACAGTATATAAGGCAAATAACAAAGTTGATTTTAAGCTTTGCAAGAAGATCGGCGATTTAAAAATTTCCAGATAATTTTCCATGCCAACAAATACGGTGGGATCCCCACGATTATCTGTTAAGAAAAAACTCAAATAAATCGTTTTCCCCAATGGATAAAATAAGAAGACACTAAATAATAGAATAGAAGGGAATAGAAATAGCATCCCTTTGAACAAATGTTGTAAACGCTGCTTCTTTTTTTCCTTTAGAAAGTCGACAGAATGCTGTACTTCCTGTTGATATGCGATTTCACTCATAGTCCAACAACCTCTTGTTCTTTCATAGCAACTGCTGGGCGAATTAATGCTCCTGATTCAGAATTAAAAAAACAAATATTCTTAGAAGACAACTGAACCGGTACTTGATCTCCAACTTGAATTCTCCATTGACCTAACCATTTCGCTGTCCACAGTTCTTTTCCCACTTCAAAGGTTAATAGCGTTTCATTCCCAAGCTGCTCTACATTCACTACTTCTAAAGTATGGCTTGTTTGTTCAGCCGTCCCTGGAAAAATATGTTCTGCTCGAATTCCCATTGTAAGATTCGGCTGAGATAATAATGGGAGTGTATCCTCTTTGTCCATCGTAATTTGCAGACCATTCTCAAGAACCAATTTTTGATCAATCAATTTTGCTTTGCTTAAATTAATTTTTGGTGAACCAATAAAGGATGCAACAAATAAATTAGCAGGCTGATTATATAAAGTAATGGGTTCGCCTATTTGCTGAATTTTCCCATCATTTAGTACCATAATGCGATCCCCCATTGTCATTGCCTCTACTTGATCATGGGTAACATAAATCATTGTTAAACCAAGCTTCTTTTGCAAGCGGCGGATTTCTATTCGCATATGTGCACGGAGCTTTGCATCTAAGTTTGAAAGGGGCTCATCCATTAAACAAATAGGAGCTTCACTTACAACAGACCTTGCTAGTGCAACACGTTGTCTTTGACCACCTGACAATTCCTTTGGCTTTCGTTTTAATAACTCCGTTAATCCCATCATCTCTACCGTTTCTTGCAGTCTTCTTTGTTGTTCCATCTTGTCTACTTTTTTGGCGTGTAAGCCGAAAAGAATATTTTGCTCCACCGTTAAATGTGGATATAATGCATAATTTTGAAAGACCATCGATAAATTACGATCCTTTGGCGGCAGGTGATTGACAACTTGATTATTCATCTTTAGTACCCCACCTGAAATTTCTTCTAGACCTGCAATCATTCGCAGTAATGTACTTTTTCCAGAGCCAGACGGTCCTACAAGGACAAAAAATTCCCCTTCTTCTATCGAAAGACTAATCTGATCAATAACGGATTTCTGCTTATCATATGATTTAGAAATGTCCTTCATTTCTACTGCTACCACTAACTAATCCCTCCCCATTTGAATTACATTTTTATTTAAACATACAAAGTCATGTTGAAAACCAAATTTACCAATCATTAACAAACACATAATAGTTGTTTGACAAACTTCAATTTTTCTTTACACTGTTTACATTATTTAAATATTCTTAAATCAAAATAAATAGGTGAGAGCACAAAAAAGCTTAGAGCTGAAAACTCTAAGCTTTTTTATAATTCCAATGTTTCATTTATGTCTGTGTCTTCTGCTTCTTGACCAGTGATCCGCTTATAGATGAAAACGACATTTTTCGTAAAGCTTCCTGTATCCCAATATTCTGCTGATTCAGCCTTTACTTTAATTAATACGATATTAGGATCATCGTATGAAGTCTGCAAGATTTTTTCATAGGCATTACTCCATAACTCTTTCTTCTTAGCAAGATCATCAACGAGTTCCGCTCTTCCTCTGATAGAAACATAGGAATTTCCTGCATAGGCGACATTCACTTCATTTTCATGCAAAATCTCTTCATACTTTTCCGTATCCTTCTTTGTCAGAAACCATAAGTCTCCATCAAATTCTACTTCTTGCGTTTTCATTGGACGAGATACAAGACCTTCTTCAGAGATTGTAGTAAGCATTGCAGTATCCACATCTTTTATTAAGTCTCTTAATGTTTCAAGTTCTTTTTGCATTATTATCACCTCTGATTGGTATATTCCCCATAAATGAAACTTTTAATCAAATGTGAGAAAGAATCTATACTAGTTTCAGCATAATATACCAAATTGCTGGAATTAATAACGATGGCAACAGATTTAATGTCTTAAAATTTTTAATACCTAATATACTTAGGCCTGAACTTAGAATAAGGATTCCGCCAATAATCGATATTTCAGCTAATAAATCTGGTGTTAGAAAGTTTGCAAGTAGGCCTGCTGTCATATAAAAAAAGCCTTGCCATAAAAATAAAACGAGAGCGGATGCCGCAATTCCGAAACCAAAGGTAGAAGCTAACACAACCGACGTAACCCCATCTAAAATTGCATTTGTAAAAAGATATGTATGATTTCCTCTTAAAGCACTTTCAATTGGACCAAGTATGGACAAAGTTCCCGCACAAAATAAGAGAATCGCTGTTGATAAGCCTTCCGCTAAATTCCCTTTTGAAAATCTTGCGACAATTCGTTTAAAACCAATTTCGATATTCAGTTTTTCTCCAATTAAGCCACCAATGGCAAGACTTACAATAAAAAGCACTGGATACTGACTATCTGGCATATATTGAACAATAGAATGAATCCCAAGAGCAGTTGCAGCTAGTCCCATTGCTTGCATTAATATATCTTGGTACTCCGCTTTGATGCCTTTTTTCAAAAGACTTCCAATCGTGCTTCCTGCTAGAATCATGAAGCAGTTAAATAGTGTCCCAATCAATTTCTCTTCTCCTCGACTTTTTATTTATTGAAATTAGCTGTCTTACAAAAACAGGATTTCATATATATAAAGTCATTTTATCTTACCCCACTACAATTAGGTAATTTTTTTAATTAGCATTCAGCTTTTTGTTCTTCTCTCTCTCTTCTCTTTCTACTTAATAGCAAGGTTAATACTAAAATAATAAATAAAGCAATAATAGAAGACCGAAAAAGTAAAATACCAAATAACACACTAAGCACGATTGCCATTCCTTTTATCCATGGAGCAGCTAATAATTTGATTGCTGCAAATAAGCCAATTAATGCATTAGCGATGAAAAAAGCATTCGCAAGTCCAACTAATTGCTCTACTGTCACGATTTTTATAAATAGCAGCACAACAAAGAAGAGATGTGTCAATACAAGAAGTGCAATTGCTTTATATGGAGCACCGTTGGAAAGTTTTTTTGTTAAAAAATGAAAAACTGGAACCGATTTTGATAAGGATGCTATCAGTCTAGCTACTCCTCCCACAACCATTAAATGTGTGGTTATACAAAGTCCTGTTGCCACAATTGTTAGTAAACCAATAGCCAATGGACCAAATAAAGGGAACATGACACCAGTTAAGCGAATTGTAAACGAACTGTTGTATGTCGTCCATTGTACAGCTGCTGATAGCACTAAATTGACAAGCAAAATGATAGCCGCACTAAAAAAAATGGCTTTTCGAATCGTCGACCTCGGATTTTTCACTTCACTGGAATAATTCCCGATAATTTCCCAGCCTACAATTGTCCAAAAAAGAAGCAACAGACTGTAACCAAAGGAATCGAAATGAAATTCAGGAAAATCCCAAGATCCACTAGGCTGGTTCAACAAAGAAAATATACTTCCACTAACTAAAATCAAAACGGCAAAGGAAGAAATAAAAAAGGATAATTTCCCAAGAAAATTCAAGCGGAGCAATAAAATCAACCCATTCATTACTAACAGGATTATTGCAATCCATTCCAATTTTATATGCTCAGAAAATAGCCAGGTCTGAATATATTCAGCAGCAGTCATCATAACTGCAACTGGCCCCATAAGTGCTGCAATCATGAGAAAGATTGAGGCAAGATTTTTTATTTCTGGTCCAAATGCAGTTTCCATTGCATTTCCCAGACCAGATTCTCCTGGAAATTGAATCATTAATTCTCCACAAACATATGCAAAGCAAATCCCAATTATAGACATGACTAACCATGCAAAAATTGCATAGTTTCCTAGATTTTCATAAATAATGGTTGGCAATAAAATAATTCCAGATCCTAATAATGGACCAATGATTAATCCACTTAAGGTTAAGGAACCTATTTTTCCGTGCTTCATTCTTTCTCCCACTCCCCAATAAAATTTATCAATTTCTTATTACCTATTGTATTTCCCTTTTTCCATTCAGTAAAATAGATATATATGATAGATACTATCGAATTTACCGATATCAGGAGGAGAAACAATGGAGATTCGTCACTTACAGACTTTTAAAGCTATTATAGAAGCAGGAGGATTTGCAAAGGCAGCCAACCAGCTTGGCTATGCTCAATCTACGATTACTTCTCATATACAGGCACTAGAAATGGACTTAGAGGGACCGCTCTTTGATCGGCTTGGGAAAACAATTGCTTTAACAGAGCTAGGTAAATCATTTCTTCCCTATGCGAATGAAATGCTTCGTTTACATAAAGGAGCAAAAGAACTTCACCAGTCTTCTATTACTAAAAAAGGAAAAATCACGATTGGAGCCTCAGAATCATTAACAGTTTATCGACTTCCAACAATAATACAGGCATACAAAGAAAAATTTCCAGATGTCCATTTATCGGTTCGCATGGGCACCTGTGAGGAGATTCAACATTTAGTTGAAATAGGAGATTTAGATATTGCCTTGCTTCTTAATTTAGAATTTAAAAAGCATCCATCATTAGAAACGATTAAAATGTTAGATGAACATATGAGCATCATATCTTCACCAGGCCATATGCAGCCTAATTCTATTCTTTATTCGGAAAGCAATTGTCCCTATCGAATGATTTTTGATAAATTTATGGAAGAAGAAAATATTATTCCCTCCTCTGTTCATGAGTTTTGGAGTATCGAAGCAATCAAGCAATGTGTTCAATGTGGATTAGGATTAGCACTTGTTCCAGAAATTACGATTCAAAATGAACTAAAGGATGGCCGTTTATCTGCACAACGTATAGATAAAAAACATGGTCAAGTTGCTTCCTTTCTTTTTTATCATAAAAGCAGATGGGTCTCTCCAATTGTGCATTATTTTATAGAAGAAGCAACAGCCTATTTTAAAAAAGAAGAAGAACAAAGGAAGAAAGAAGATGAGATGTATAAAAAAGAAGCCAGTTACTAAATCGTAATTGGCTTCTTTATCACTTACAGCTTATGCAATTGCAGTTTCTTTTTTTTGCTTATTATTTCTTCTATTGTTCCATTGCTTTTTGATATATGGCATTGCATAACGGTCTAGACCAAATTTACCTGCGTTTGCACCTGCTACGATAACGAATATTGCTAATAGAATCATTTGTCCATTTGTGCTTACTGTTCCACTAAATAAGAAGGCAAAGTTCATGACCATTCCCATCAATGTTGCAAAGCTTGTGAATAAACCTAGGATTAGTGCGATCCCTACTAGAACTTCTCCCCATTGAACCATGAAACTGAATAAATCCGCATTTGGGAGTGCTATATGTTCTAGAAATGTTGCCCACCATCCTTGTACTGCTGGGTGATCACCTGTGCTATTTGCAATTGCCCCTTGTAAAAATCCACTTGCGTCAAAGCCACCACTTGTAATTTTTTCATAGCCTGCATGGATAAATTGATAACCAAGATAAATTCTAAATATCGCTAAAATTCCGGCAACCACTTTATTATTTCTTAATAAGTCTAACATTTTACTCCATCTCCTTAAGATTAGTTATCTGATTATATTGTTCACTATTTCACATTTTTACAAGATCTTGTTTGTTTCTTACTACACTTATATAATATCACCATTTCCAACGTAATAAAGATGTTTGTGATTTAATTCACATTCAGTTCACAAAGTTATGTCTGATTGGTGAACTATTTACATTAATATCACTTCCTATAGGGAAACATGATTCATTTACCATTTCCTAACACGTAAAAAAAGGGTACTGAAAAGTTAACAGCACCCTTTTCTGATATTCTGTTTATAACTCATCATACTTAAAGTATGGAAAATAACTTGGTTTCTTTTGCCCACTTAAATCTTGTGTACATACCCCCACAAAGGTTCCTGTGAAGCGGATATAATCTGCATCATCATCCGACAAATGACTAATATCGATTTTACTGCCGATATCCTTCCATTCACTGTCTCCTTCTGCATAAGCAAACTGTAGCCATTGATGATTGACTTTTGCCTTTAACTTAATCTCCCCAATGGATTTTAACGAGATATCTTGATCCAATAGTTCATCATAAACGCCATGTTTGGATTCAATTATTCCGATACACTTTCCTAACGTTTCATGTGTCGTAATTCGGAGGTACACATAATCATCAGTATCATAATAAAAAATTAATCCAGCCATTTGTTGAAAGTTTTCTGGTGTATAATCAACAGCTGTTTCCACTTCCGCTGTGAAAGTCTCTAGTCTGCGCGCAAGCAGGCTTTGATGATGAAGAGAACTCATTGATTCCCCACCTTTTAAAGTTAAATATCCTGGTCGTTCCGTTAAGGAAAGCCATTCTTCACTAAATATTCTTCTTAAAGAGTTCCAGTACTTCTTTAAAGAATGACCTTGGAAATCATCATAGTTGCTCTCTTTTTCAAAAGGATGTGGCTTTAAATGAGGCGCCTCCACAATGGTCGATGGATTTGGTCCTCCTACAACGCGCAGCCAGTCATCTTCCGTCCAATAACATTTTTGGATCGCCGTTTCTCTCCCCAGTGTACATTTTTTATCAACTACTGGTCTTCCGCATAGATGTGCCATATACCACTCACCATTTTGTGTTTCCACTAAACTTCCATGACCTGCTTTTTGTAGTTGATTCTTATCGTCTTCGTTTGAAGTTAAAATTGGATTGGTTGGATCAATTTCGTATGGCCCGAATAAAGAGGTTGATCTAGCTACTGTTGCCGCATGCGTATACCAAGTTCCCCCTTCAGCTGTCACTAAATAGTAGAAGCCATTTCGCTTATATAAATGAGGCGCCTCTGTTAAACCAATCTCTGAGCCTTTAAAGATGTTGTGAATCGGCCCAACTAATCTTTTTTCTTCTACTGAATATTCTTGTAGCGCAATTCCAGCAAATGAATTGGTCCCTTTACGAAAATCCCAAATCATATTAAGTAACCACTTTCTACCATCCTCATCATGAAATAAGGATGGATCAAAACCACTGCTATTAAGGTAAACCGGCTCAGACCATGGTCCTTCCACATTTTCAGCTGTCACTAAATAGTTATGAGTATCCTTAAAAGCTCCCACTCTACTTTTCACATCTGTATAGATTAAATAAAACAAGCCATCTGAATAACTCAAACATGGTGCCCACACACCACCTGAATTGACATTCCCAATCATATTTAATTGGGATTCCCTTGTTAATGGATATGTTAGCAGTCGCCAATTAATCATGTCTTTTGAATGATAAATCTGTACGCCTGGAAACCATTCAAAAGTAGAGACAGCTAGATAATAGTCATCTTCGACTCTTAAAATAGAAGGATCAGGATGATAACCTGGCAAGACTGGATTGATTATTTTACTCATTTTATTACCCCTTTTCTTATAGATTCGTACATTCTTCAGATAATTGGAAAGGAATCTACAAATCTAGTACATTCCTTTCCCAATTAGATGTGTCTTTTCATAAAACATAGACAGTGTGTCAAAATTAGTTCGCGCTTCTAGCTTTTAAATCACTAATAATGCGAGGATAAATTTTATCTAATCGGTAGAATAGCATTAAGATAATTAATAGAACAGTAATGGCCATTGGAATGTAGATAAATAGGGATTGAATGGAAAGTAATGCTGCACTTGATTGCGTACCTCCACCACCAACATATCCACCAAAAGCTAATACCCATCCTATAACAGCGGTACCTAATCCACTACCGATTTTGATACCCATACTTCCTCCACTATATACCATACCTTCATTTCGAATTCCTGTTTTCCATTCCCCATACTCAATCGTATCACCTAGCATCGCAAACATGCTTCCATTAATTGGTGCTTTTCCAATTCCTCTAATAATAGTACCGGTTACAATTAAAGCTATATTGGTAATATCAATTAACATGATGAGATAACCAATTAACGTAATCGCTTCCCCAACAATAATGGCATTTCTTTTACCAAATCTTTTCGTAATTGGTGCTACAATGACCATTCCCAAAAGAATAAAAACAGTATAAGCTGTTGTAACAAGTCCAACTAGAAGGGTGTTATCTAAAATATACTGTGCAAAATAAATTACTGCACCAGAGTTTAAAGCATTGAAGATATAGGTCATAAAGATGAAAATTGTCACTAGAGCCCAATACTTATTTTTACCTAGTGTTCTTATGCTATCTTTCAGTTTTACAGGATTTTGTTGTTGTTCTTTGCTAGCCGGCTTTACTCTTTCTGTTGTTGATTTGAAACAAAAGTAGAAAAGACTGCTTCCAATTGATCCGAAAATAAGGAATGTTATAATCCAACCAAATTGGCCTCCACCAAAGGCATTTGCAAGTGGAAGGGTTAAATTACTAACAATAAGCGATCCGATTAATGCAAGACTCATCCGGAATACATTTAAAACAGATCTCTGATATTGATCTTGTGTGATTAAGGAATTTAACGTTCCATACGGTACATTTAAGCCTGTATAAACAAGACAAACTAAATTATAGGTAATCGTAATATAAACAACTTGCCAGACAGTGCTAACATTAGGAACGGTAAATAATAATACTGCAGAAATTGCAAATGGAATAGCTAACCATAATAACCATGGCCTTGCTTTACCATGCTTCGATTTCGTCTTATCAATGACATAGCCCATCAGTACATCTGTCACACCGTCAAACACGCGGGAGAATAACATGATGGATCCGATAATTCCTGCTGCAATGCCAATGACATCTGTAAAATAATAGACGATAAAAATACTCATTGCTTGCCAAATGAAATTACTAGCTAAGTCACCAGAACCATAACCAATTCTTTCTACTAAACTTATTTTTTCTCCGGCTGGTGTTGCTTGTGTCGGCGTAACCTCTTCCCTTTGTAAATTCGACGACATCTTAATTCCTCCAATCGTTTAATTTTGTTTACGCTTACAACTAATCAAAAATAAAACTAACATGTTAACAAAAGGCACCATTAATCCTTTCGCTTTCTTACCAATTTTATCTGGAGAAAGAACCTGCTTCTTTCGCTAACGCCTTCTTTCCTGCCTCCAATACTTCAATAATTCGGTCGACATCGTACACACTTCCTCGCCAAGTACCGCCACTAACTGCTTGTAATGCTGCCCAAAGCCTTGTATCATCTGGCAAATCCGGGTGTGGTTTAAGATCTGGATGAACTTCTCGTGTTTCTAAAACATGTGTTGCTTCTTCTTTTGATAATCGCTGATCTCCTGTGCCAATAAAATCAACAGATCCTACCAAGTTTTCACAATCAACCATAATTTCGATTAAGTCTCCATCACGAAGCTTTCCGATTGGTCCATCGCTCAATGCTTCTGGACCAATATGCCCGATACAGGCCCCTGTTGAAACACCTGAAAAACGAGCGTCAGTTATTAGGGACACATATTTGCCAAAAGGTAAATATTTCAATGCCGAAGTTAATTGATAGGTTTCTTCCATCCCTGTTCCAGATGGTCCTCCACCCATTACAACCATTACATCTCCTGCTTTTATTCCACCAGTTTTTATCGCAGTAATAGCAGATTTCTCAGATGTAAATACCTTTGCTACTCCTGTATGTCTATAGATTCCATCTTCTCCTACTACCGATCGATCGATAGAAGTTGATTTGATAACAGATCCTTCAGGAGCAATATTCCCTTTTGGAAAAGTAATTGTAGAAGTAAGCCCTCTTGCTTTTGCTGTGTCTGGATCCATAATTACTTGGTCAGGATTGACTCCATCTGCTTCTAATAAACGTTTTCTTAATAGCGCTCTCCGTTCGGATTTTTCCCACCAATCTAAGTTTTCTCCTAAAGTCTGGCCAGTAACGGTAAGGACATCTTCGTGTAAAAGTCCTAATTTTCGCAAATGAAGCATCACTTCTGGTACACCTCCAGCAAGAAAAACACGTACTGTTGGATGATGATCTGGTCCATTAGGCAAAACACTTACTAAACGTGGAGTTTTGCGATTAATTCTTGCCCAATCATCAACTGTAGGTATTTTACATTTAGCAGCATATGCAAGTGCTGGAATATGTAATAAAAGATTGGTTGATCCACCAAATGCAGCGTGAAGAACCATTGCATTTTCGATTGCTTTATCTGTAATAATATCCTTTGTTGTAATATGATTCTTTTCCATTTCTAAAACTGCTCTTGCTGACTGCCTTGCCATTTCCGCCCAAATCTTTTGTCCAGATGGAGCAAGTGCGGAATGTGTGATGGCAATGCCTAATGCTTCTGCAATTACTTGAGAAGTTGCAGCAGTACCAAGAAATTGACAGCCTCCTCCTGGTGTAGCACATGCCAAACAGCCAAGCTCTGCAGCTTCTTTCAAGGTAATTTCTTTATTGGCAAATCGTGCACCAATTGTTTGGATTTTCCCTGCATCTTCCCCGATTGTTGGAGGCAAAGTAACGCCACCAGGCACAATGATGGTTGGTAGATCATGCATAGAACTAAGCGCAATCATCATGGCAGGAAGTCCCTTATCGCAGGTCGCAACGCCTATTACTGCTTCTCTAGTTGGCAATGAACGGATTAAACGTCGATAAACAATTGCTGCATCGTTTCGATAGGGAAAAGAATCAAACATCCCTAGTGTTCCTTGAGAACGACCGTCACAAGGGTCACTAACAAATCCAGCAAAAGGAACCCCTTTATGCACTCGAATTTCTTCTGCTGCCTCTGCCATTAAAATATCCACTTCCCAATGCCCTGTATGATACCCTAATGCAATTGGCTCTCCATTATGATCCCGTATACCGCCTTTTGTGCCTAGAATCAGGACTTCTGTTCCTAATAGATCTTTCGGTTTCCATCCCATTCCTACATTTTGACTAAGTCCGAATAAATCCCCACTTGGCGAATCCTCCAGCATTTGTGCAGTAAGTGGCAGTGTCCCAGTCGGCCCCTTCGCATTCGTTCTTACTTCATAAAGGGATTTATTCTCGTTTTCAAAAATAAAAGGTAATGTCATAACTTTATCCCTCCATCTTGTGTTTGTTTAGTAAACAAATAATCATTCCAAAAAGAAAAATTTGACCTTCTATTATACTAGTTGTGCCTGTTGCAAAATTTCTTTCACTTGCTGTTTCTTTTCTGCGCTTAGTGTTTTGGTAGGAGGCAAAACCTCTGTTGTAATATCCATACCACATAATTTGGATGCTTCCTTCACTACATTTACAAACGGGCTATCAATTTTATATAGTTGTGGCAAAATGGATAATTGTTTTTGGAAAGAAACTGCTTTTTCTAAATCTCCTGCTAAAAAGGCATTGTATATACCAACCGATAATTGTGGAGCAAAATTTGCACTAGCTGATATTGCTCCGTCTCCACCTAGCAGTAATGTATTAAATAGATGATCATCAAACCCGCAAAATACGGAGAAATTAGGATTAACCTTTTTGACCTTATCAATCATTTCGCGAATATGGCCGATAGAATCAATCGTTTCTTTAATGCCAACTATATTTTTATGCTTTAAAACAAGCTCTCTTACAAAATCAGGTGTTAAATCCTGTCCTGTTAGCGTTGGAAAATTATAAAGTAGAACCGGTAACTTTACAGATTTCGCAATGTCACTGAAGTATGTATGTAAATTCTCTTCGGTCAAATTCCAGTAATATGGATTAATGGCCACAATTCCATCTGCACCTATTTGTTCCGCATGTTGACTGAGCAGGAGTGCCTCCCTAGTATTCGTACTGCCAATTCCAATTAACACAGGAACTCTTTTGTCAACATACTTAACAGCAAACTCAGCTATTGCTTTTCTTTCCTCTATAAACATTTGCGAAAATTCTCCACCAGTACCTAAAAAGAATAAACCGTTTACTTTTTCCTCTATTAGTTTGTCAATTAATAACATCATTTCTTCTTCTTTCAGATTTCCTTCTTTATCAACAATACTTGAAACTGGCGGAATAATTCCCTTAAAGTGATTTAATTCGGACATATTTCCCTCTTCCCCTTCGTTTGTTTTATATTATAAAACTCAATTCTACAATTTAGTTTATTTGAGTTGATTATAACATATCACCTTAAAAAGTAAACACTTACATATTATTAATTTCGAATTTTTAATAATTTTAAAATAGACATTGCTATTTTCATATGGCTATATTAATGTAAAATTACTAGATTAGTTTGTTATAATAGCAATTAGTTAAATATTATAAAACGAATACGGAGAAGATATTATGCCAATCATTCAATCTGTGGAACGTGCCCTGCAAATACTAGACCTATTTAATGAGCACACGATCGAATTAAAAATCACGGAAATTAGTGACCAAATGGGATTACATAAAAGTACCGTACATTCCCTCTTAAAGACGCTCCAGCAATCTCGCTATATTGATCAAAATCCCGAAAACGGAAAATACCGTTTAGGCTTAAAGCTCGTGGAAAGAGGTAATTTAGTTATCAATACTTTAAATATCAGGCAAATCGCCAATAAATATCTCGTTGAATTGGCACTAAGAACTGGCCAAACATGTCATCTAGGTATTTTAGACGGGAATGCAGGTGTATACATTGACAAGGAAGAAGGGGCTAATTCTGTTATTCGTTACTCTCGAATTGGACGGAGAATTCCCCTTCATTGTACTGCAATCGGAAAATTACTGTTATCCTATCAAAAACAAGAAATAATTGATTCCCTATTAGACGGCTATCCGTTTACGCAAGCTACAAACCAGACTATTACGAAGAAAGAAGATTTTCTTATTGAATTAGAAAAGGTGAGACATAACGAGTATGCTGTGGATGATCAAGAAAATGAACTAGGAGTCCGATGTATCGCGGTACCAATTATTAATCAGCATGGACAAATACTAGCAGCACTTAGCATCTCTACATTAGTTTCTAGAGTAGGAGATGACATCCTTTGGAACTATATACAACTATTGAAAAAAACGGGAAAAGAGTTATCAGAAGAAATGCGGTATGGGGTTGCGATGAAATAAGAGACAGGCAGTTATTCCTGTCTCTTCCTTTTTATCCAAATAACTGTTTCTCTTTTTCTAACGCTTTTTTCATCCACTTCTTCGTTAAAGTAGCTGCTTTTACTTTTAAATTTAGATTTTCAGAGATGTGGATTTTATATTGTTCAGAAACAATGGATGCCTTCAATTGTTCCACTGAATCACATTCATTTTGAAACTCATTATATATGCAGCCATATTGTAAAAAATGATGTGTATCACTTCCGCCAACAACTGGAAGTCCTAATTTCCCCGCAAAATCCTCTAGTTTTTCTCGATAAGCTTTTTGACCTTGAGCATAAAGATCTTTTCCATTTAGATCAAGGGCATCCAAACGCTTAAGCTGTTCTGCCTTCAAATGATAAAGAGGGGTACTATCACGGAAAGCATGGGCACCAATTTTTAGAATATCATAATGTTCTGCTATATCCATTAACTTATCAAAGGCAAGAAAATTATCCTCACTCGTGTTAGTTTCTAATAAGCTTCTGATGGATAAAACATCCTTTCGATTACCAATAAGCAAAATATGACCAATCTCTTTCACATCTACTTCTATTCCTGGAAATAGCTTTAACCCATCTATCATGTAATAGTTATTCTCATATGGATAATGCGTATCCAGAAAATTATAAATATCTGTATATCTCCTTGTATTGAAATGCTCTGTCATCGCTATTCCTGTTAACCCAGCTTCTCTTGCCTCTTTCATCATTTCTTGAAAATATTCTGGCATAAAATCAGTTTTTTTGGAAATTTTCACATGACTATGTAAATCGATTCTCATTTATAACCCCTCCTACAGAAATAAAAAGACGAATGTATATAAAAATAATTGATAAAGCACAGACACCATTGAAAATAAATAATCTCTATATTGAAAATGAAGATGTGCAAGTTTGATTTTCTTTATCTCCGGCCGACTAAATGCATAAAAACTTCCTTTTGTTTCTAATGCTTCTACTGTTGTACGTGCTCTTTTTGCAGTACTAAGTAGTAAGGGATAAAAGGAAAGAACGGCTATCTTTGAAAAATAAATGATAGATCGCCAATAAAGAATTCCATGCTTCTCCGGTGCCTTTCCACGCAAACGAAAGGAAAGAAATACGTGGTGATATTCTTCTAGAAGACTAGGAAGCATACGATAGCCATAGGCAATACTAAAGGACACTTGTCCGGGAACTCCAATTTTCAAAAGTCCATTGCTTAATTTTTCAGGATCCATGGAGCAAAACACTGTGATACTAGCTAAAGAAATAATAGAGAGCTTTAAAGTCAGTGTTAATAGAGGAACAATGACTTGTAAATCCCCACCAAAAAACCAAGAGGCAATCAGTAGATATCCTCCCTGGCCAAGTAAACCGAGACAAAGAATGATAATTACTAAAGGTGTAACCTTGGACATAAAGGTTGTAATGGCCATAAATACAAACAACCCTATTAATATACTCTGATTATGAATAAACCACGGAGCAATTCCGAAATATAAATACCAGATAAATAGCGTCCGAGGATCAAGCTTTGCGAGAAACGTTTCATTATTTCCATAAGCAGTATGAAGCAGCTCAATCTTCACTTGCTCTACAGACAATTTTTCCGTTAATTTTCTAGTATACTCCATTTAACAAGCGCTCCTTTGTATCGATTGATTGCACAAAGTCTGTGACAGTATAAGCTAAGTTTTTCTGCTTCATTCTTCTGCTCAATTCCAGAATTTGCGGAGGCTTGAGACCTGCTTTTTCTAGGAGGGTATGGTTACTAAATACGGATTCACGATTGCCATCATGGATAATCTCTCCTTCATGGAGAACGATAATTCGATTGGCCCATTCTGTGACAAGCTGCATATCATGTGTAGCAATAAGGACTGCTCCCACTTGCGCCTGTAAGGAATCAATTAATTTTGTAATATGCTTACGTGTCGCTATATCAAGATTTGCCGTTGGTTCGTCTAACAAAATAATAGATGGATTCATCGCTACTCCAATCGCAAGGGATGCTCTTCTTTGCTGACCACCACTCATTAATCGACTGTCCTTGTCCTGCAACTCTGTCAATTCAAATTGCTTCAACACTCGATCAACCTGTTCCTCGAATCCAGGAACCTTTCGCGCTTTTAAAAAGAACTCTACATCTCTTCTCACACAGTCTTCAATAAACATCTCTTCTGGATTTTGATAAATATATGTTACGACATCTGCCAGTTTTTCTGGCGAACAATGGCGAGTATTTTGACCTTGAACAAGTATTTCTCCTGTCTCTGGTTTTACAAGTCCTGTTAATAAACGCATAAGCGTAGATTTTCCTGCTCCATTGTTGCCAACAAATGCAATTAAATCATTTTTATAAATATCAATGTTTATGCCTTTCACTACTTGCTTTTTGGAGCGATCAACAAGTTTATGTGAAAAGCTTGCATCTCTTATTTGTATCAACCTTTCACGCTTCGTGAATTCCTTGTCATTTTCTATGTTATTCTTCCTCTCTCTTTGTGAAACGGTCTGAAAAAAAACTTCTGCCTCTTCCACTGTAACTGGCAATACCTCTTTTGAATATCCTAATTGATAGGCTGCTAACGTTACTTGTGGCGGATAAATTTGCCGTTGTAGCAGCTCATTTACTTCTGTTAAAGCTTCTTTTGTTTCCTTATTCCAGACAACTTTCCCCTTATCCATCAGAACTACTTTGTTGCAATAATCCGCAATAAATTCGGTATGATGCTCAATAACAATGATTGTTTTCCCATACTCTTGATTTAATTTTTTTAAAATAGCATAGATTTGTGTAGCATGCTCTGGATCAAGCTGTGCAATTGGTTCATCAATAATAAGAATATCCGGGTCCAACGCCAATGCACCAGCTAAGGCTAACTGATGTTTCTGCCCACCGCTTAATTGCCAAATAAATTCATCGTCATGATTCTTTAGACCAACTAAATCCAGGGCTTTTTTACCCCTTTCAAGATAATCCGCATACCCGAAGTTAAGAGGGGCAAAGCTCGCGTCCTCCAACACACGCGGACTAACAAGCTGATTTTCAAAATCTTGATAAACATATCCAACATGGGAAGAAAAATCAGTTACTTTATGCTCTGTCGTAACCAGTCCATTAACGGTAACTTTTCCAGAATAATCTCCTACATAATAATGAGGAATAAGGCCATTTATTAATTTACATAGAGTGGATTTCCCACTCCCATTACTACCAATAATGCCAAGGAAATCGCCTTGATGAACCGATAACGAAACATTATCTAATACTGGCTCCTCAACACCTGGATATTGAAAGGAAACTTTCTCTATTTCAATTTGAATGGTCATAACTGAATCCTTTCTTCATTACTTGCATTATTTTTCTTTTTCATTTTCTGCATGATACCTATAGTAATACCAGCTATGCATGCCGCAGCAGCAATGCTTACCCAAATAAACCAATCACCGTACGACTTTAGAAAATCTGCTTCCCACTCGACATTAAATCCTGCTTCTGATAAATATTCAAAGAAAAAGGCGAAACAAGCTAACACAATACCAACAAGAATCAATTTAGGCGTTACAATACTGCCCATAGAATACTTCATTTTATTATTCCTCGGCTTCATGCCTAATAACGGTTCCATTTTCCCATATAAACGTGGCACTAAATATAAGGTTGGCAAGAGAGCAAAAAGGATTCCGGAAAATAATACATCATTTAAGAAAGCAAAACCTTCTACAATCACAACACTTTCCGCTAATCCAGGAACCGCCTCCAGCTCTTCTACACCTATCCATACTTTTCCAATATCAACCATTGAGCTTAATGCTTGATGAATGATGACACCTGTTATTGCAGCAATTCCAACCTGCCTTTTATTCTTTGGATCATTCACAAGGGATCCAGCAATAAACATGGCAAGAGAAAAAGTAATAAATTTTTCTAATTCCCCAAAACCACCAAATTGTCCTAGCATTATCTCACCAAAAACAACTTCTCCTAAAGCAGCTCCAATTGCAGCATATAAAGGATGAAATAGCATACATAAAGTCAATGGAATAAATGCAAAATACTCAACGGAAAATTCGACAGGACCAAGGTGAAAAGCAGGAATAAGTTCTGTAATCATGTTGGAGAGTCCATATAAGGACATAGATAAAATGAATATCATCATCTTTTGAGACTGTGTTAAAACATACCTATCTTTTAATTGATTCATATTATTTGCCTCCTTTATTTGAATACCTTTATCATAAAGCACAGAATTTAATGGAATATGGTAGACAAGTAAAAGGAACGTAAATTTATTATCGTTTTTTAACATTATGTAAAAAAATTATCAGGAATAATTTGTGAAGAAAAAAATGTGCTATATTAAGGTCAAATAAAGACGGAGGTTAGAGGTTATGTTTAAATGGAATACAAAATCAATGTCGCCAAGCCAATACAAAATTGCAGATTATCTTCAAAAAAACACGCATCAAGTTCTATTATTAACGGAACAGGAAATAGCTGAAGCAGTTAATGTTAGCATTGCATCTGTGTCTAGATTTTGGCGTATAGTCGGCTTTAAAAATTTAAAGGAATTTAAAGGAGAAATTGCTGCCCAGCTAAAGCCATCCCCTGCCAAGAAAATAGCAAAACTAATAAATACGGTCGATAAACAAGCTTTCCCATACCATACACTTAATGCTTCTATCCAACATCTCTATAAAACAATAGAGCAGTTTCGAGAAGATACTTTTAAAAATGCTGTTCACTCGATTATTTCCGCAAGAAAAGTCTATTTATATTGTCCTGGCCCTTCCTTAGGACTTGGAGAATTACTGAAGTATCGAATAGTTAGATATGGATTAAACTTTTCTATCCTTCATAAAGGAGGAAGTGAATTACTAGAGGACTTTATCCATTTTTCCAAAGAGGATGTAATCATTATATTTGGCTTTATCCGTTTGCTTCCAGAAGCACAGGCGCTTATGGATTATCGTAAGCAAATTGGCTATAAAATCATTATCATTACAGACCAGCTTATTTCAGAATTTACGACACAAGCTGATATTGTTTTATTTGCAAGTAGAGGAGATATCCGTGAGTTCCATTCGATGATTGGTCCAACCTATTTAATCGAGAATCTTGTCCTTGCAGTTGGAGCGGAGAATGAAGCAGCAAATCTACAAAGACTTGAGAAAATTAGTGAATTGAGGACTCAATATGATTATTTGCTGCCGAGATAAGCCTGCTATTACCAACATTAAAGCATTATTATTCGCCGCCATTGCTTTTATTCCCTTTTATCTTTTGGAAAAGACCCCCATAAATCATTGACGCGGATTAGCATTCTGTCGATTTTCTGCTCATCATTTAAATCAGCTTGCCCAGTTATATTTTTTACTTCTTGTGATTTTCCCTCTTTCTGATACTGTAATTGGATGGAAAAATTATATATATTCTCTTTAGAATGTGTTCTTTCATATTCAATATTTTCTACTGCAAGTATATAGTTGTTTTTATGCGATTCTGTCATAAATACTGTTCCATATCTTGAAATGAAATCATTATATGCTGTTTCACTTGCAAAATAATCTTTATATAAACTATCTTCGTATTCAGTCAAAGCTGTGGATCTTTCATTTCCTTCCTTCAGCTCTAGTATGTCTTTCAATGTATCATCTGGCCCTGTTAAGGCATTATGTAAAACAGCATCTACTGCCTGTATGTATTCATCTGTTTTCTCATCTACTTTTTCTGTACAGCCAATTAATAATAAAATAATAGGAAATAAAGCGATACTGAAAGCTTTATAATGAATTCTTTTCATCTCAACCCCTCCATGCTATTAACATATACGAATAGACAGATTATAAAGTTTCAAATATTTTCCTTTCTACGATTATTTAAGATGGTTAAAATAAAAAAGAGGAGTATTCCTATTGAATTCCCCCTCTCATTACATTAGTTTTTATATTTTCGTAAAACGAAATATCAATTTCTTCTTATTATATAGAAAACGCGTGATTACCTATTCGTTTAACTACTGTTCTTGAGAAAATCCAATCACTTGTTGCAGTGTCTGGATTATAAAAATAGAGAAGCTCTTTGTTCTCTTTTCCATTTTTTAACGCTTCTTCTACTGCTTTACGTGACTCTTTATCTGCTTTTTTTTGGATTGAACCGTTCTGTACAGGTTGAAAGGCATTCTTTTCATAAATGACACTTTCTACTGAATCAGGAAACTGCTTATTTTCCACACGATTTAAAACTACATCAGCTACTGCCACTTTACCGGCAAACGGCTCACCCTTCGCTTCTGCATGAACAAGACGGGCCAGTAAATTCTTTTCATTGTTCGTTAGATTTGCTGATTCATCAGAAGCTTTTACATTCTCCTTCTTATCAACAGCAAATTTTCTTGTTGATACATTTTTTGTTTCTTCTGTATAAATTGATGCTGCTACGGCAAAAGATGGAACATATATATAAGAACCAATAACTAAAGTAATGGTAGTTGCTATAAATAATAACTGTTTCATTTTTGTATACCTCCTGTTTTAACAGGCCCATATACAAGGCTAACAGGTTTGCAAGCAAAACTCATTACATAATTGTTGGAAAAGCTGTAAGATTTCACGGGATAATTGGGAGAAATAACTATATATTTACAATTAGATATTACTCGATATGACCATTTGCTCTGTTTTCCCGGATAAAATTGTGTAAATAGGAGAAGTTAAATGATTAGTACAACTTATTAAAAGTTAATTCTTTTCCCAATGGTTCTTCTACCCGCACCTTAAGAATTAATTCTCCTGTAAAAAAGAAAACTGATATCAGAAAAAAGCCGATATCAGTTTTCAATCTTAACTATTTCGAACTAATAATGCACAGCATTCTACATGAACCGTATGTGGGAATAAGTCCACAGGCTGTACTACTTTTAATGTATAGCCGAATGGCTCAAGCTGTTTGATGTCTGTTGCAAACGTATCTGGATTACAAGATACATAAACGATACGTTCTGGCTGAGAGCGTCCGATACGTCTCATTACTTTTCCACCTGCTCCAGACCGTGGTGGATCTAGCAATAGTAATTCTGGTCTGCCAAATGTTTCTAAAACTTGGGCTAATCCAGTTCTTGCATCTTGTGCTAAGAATGTAGCATTATCAATGCCATTATCGCCAGCATTACGTTTGGCTGATTCAATCGAGCTTTCTACAATTTCAATTCCTACAAGCTTGCCAACTCTGCTTGCAAAAGGAAGGGAGAAAGTACCTACACCACAAAAAAGGTCAATCATATTCTCTGATTTTTTTGGTTCTGCCATTTCTACAGCTAAATCAACTAATTTTTGTGCTTGTGTTGGGTTCGTTTGGAAGAATGTATCAAACCAAACTCGGAAACGGTATCCATCCATTTCATCATATATAAAGTCTCTGCCTGCTAATGTATGGCTTTTTTCTGATTGTGTACGATCTGCCCAATCCGTATTTTCTAGCCACATAAAGCTTTTTACTTGTGGGAATTTTTCTGTAATGCGAGCAACTAAAATGTCCACTGCATTTTTTAAAGATCCATCTGGAGCTTCTGTTGCAAATAAAGCCAACATCATTTCCCCTGTAGCAAAAGACTGTCTCACCATCAAGTGACGAAGAAGTCCCTCGTGTGTATCTTTGTTATAGCCTTTTAATTCATGTTCTTTTACCCATGTAGCTACTTCAAGTGCTGCTTCCACCATTTCTTTTCCAGCAATAAGGCAAGTTTCTAAAGAAATGATTTTTCTAAAATTCCCTTGCTCATGTAAACCAAGAGAACCATCTGTAGCAAAGGTGAATTCCATTTTATTACGATATCTCCAAGGCTCATCCATTCCAATAGTATCTTTTACTAGGCTGGGGTCAAATCCTTGCTCCTCAATTACATGTTTCACATGATTTGTTTTTTGTTGTAATTGTCCATTATATTCCCAATGCTGCCAAACACAACCGCCACATTTTTCAAAATGAGGGCATTCTGGTCCAATTCTTTCCGCATGGGCAGCTAATATCTCTTCTGGCATTGCCTTTCTATGCCTTCTTTGTGGCTGATCAACAGTAACTCTTACCTTTTCACCAGGTAATGTTTGCGGAATTGTTAGCTTTAGTTTCTTCTTGTTTCCTAATTCATTTTCGCGCCAAACAACCGCCTGTCCAGCACCTTTTTCATCCACATTCTTAATATCTACAATCATTGTTTCCTTTTCAATTGTCGTCAAACGTTTTTTCCTCCTTAAACAATTTCACTAATCAAATGTATTTTAAAATGATTTATTTTTCATTGTTAGTTTACCTATTATATTTTTAACATACTTCCCTAGTATAAAGGACAATCATACATATGAAAATAATTTTTATTTTGTAGATATTAGTAATTTTTTTTATACAATCTTTATCCTTACGATTTTATTAAAAATGAAATATTTAACACATACAGCAAAAAACCTCCGGAAGATGGATATATCCATTTCCGAAGGTTCTTTTATTATAATATACCTAAATTTGCAGTCTCCTATCAATTGCTAAATCAGTCTCTAACACATAGAGTTATCTTCTGCCAGCTTCTTTAAACAATCTTCTAAGGAACCAACAACAATAGTCATAGGTATAGCTAACATTAAATTAAGCGGTAAATTAAAATCTTCTATAAACATACCATCTTTATACAGTCCAGTTTTTTTATCTACATCAACTATTAATCTTTCTTTCATTGACTGGCCATTGTCTATATAGCCATAAAGTTTTTTTCCTAATCCATAACCTAACCCACATTCAAAAACTGTTCCCGAATCTGGCTCATTCCCACGAAATGGATTTAAATTTGCAACAATTATATCACACTCTCGAATCAATCCTTCATTCGAATAAAAAATCATAGTTGCCTGTTCTTCCTTTTGCAAATTATCGATTGGTTCATTATCACTTGGATATAAACCTCGGTATCCATACTTTTCACAAAGATTTATCATTCGAGTACGAATTATTAATGAGTCTGGATGAAATACATGAAAGCCAGCCAAATATATTTTTAAAGAAGGTTTGGTTTGATCTTCTTTCCATTTTAAAACGGTAGGAGAAATCGTGTTGTTTATAATCGATTTTTGTGCATCTTCTTTATTTTTAAAAATAAAATTATGAATGAAAGGGTGATGAATATCATCCTCATAGGCAACGTATTTTTTTCCTTTGGGGCTTTCTTTATAAAATTGGACTCCCTCTTCTGTTACACTTCTTTTACACTTACTAACTCCTCCATTGACAACAATATAATATTCTATTTCCTCCATAAATTCCTCTCAATTCCTTCTATATGTGTATAAAATCTATATCCCTGCTTTTATCGCAATTGGTTTCAATGCTTTTTTACTTTCAAACATGATTTTTTCTTCATCTAATGTAAGAACTTCTCGGTTTTTCATTACAATTTTTCCGTCAATAATTGAATCTTCCACATCCCTAGAAGTAGCACATTCTACAATGGTATTTATTAATTTATGTGATGGGCTTATATGCGGTTGATTAATATTTAATAAAACTAAGTCTGCTTTTTTTCCAACTTCAATGGATCCAATTTGCTCCTTTAGCATTAAAGCAGATGCTCCCCCTGCTGTCACCATTTTCAACAAATCTTTTGCTGGAATAACCATTGGATCAAATATTGGCAGTCCCCAATAAACGTTAAGTCCAGAGCGAAGGACTCTCATTTCATCAAATAAACTTAAACTTGAGCCAGCAGCACCGTCTGTTCCCATGCCAATTGGCATATCATTTTGCATAAAGCGAGGAGTTTTTGGAAATCCGTGACTTCCAAAATTACTTCTTGGATTATGAACGATGTTTACTTTTCTTTCCTTTAATAGGTCAATCTCTGATTCAGACAATACAACACTATGTGCTGCTAATAAATTGGGACCGAGGGCACCAAATTGGTCAAATACTTCTGCAGGTCTTTTTTGGTAATTTTGTAAACAATAACTTACTTCATCTCGATGTTCTGATAAATGAATATGTAAACCAGTATTATACTCTTTTGCTTTCTCTGCCATATGTTCAATTAAAGCAGGTGTACTTGTCATTACCTGACGTAAAGCAAACCAAATCTGAATTCTCCCATCGCCTGCTCCATGAAAATCTTGATATAAAGATTCAATTTCTTGTGCTGCTTCAAATGGATTACTCTTCATTGAATCAGGTATAAATGGTCCCTGATCCATAGTAGAACATGTAATTGCTCCTCTTAGTCCAGATTGTACTGCCACCTCTGCAACTTTGTGCATATGTACTCCACCTGATTCAGCAAATGAAGTTGTTCCAGATTTAATCATCTCTAAACAACTAAGTTGAGCGCTAGTAGACACATCCTCTTCATTTAAACTACTTTCAAATGGTACTAAAATTCTCGCCCAAACCATTGGATACTCATCCGCTGTTCTTCCACGAAGAAACTGTTGACAAATGTGGGTATGTGCATCGACTAATCCGGGCATTAATAACTTTCCATCTCCGTATAATGTTTCCTTTGCTTCGTATTTCGCTTCAACAGTTTCTACAGAATCGATCGCTAAAATAATATCTTCATTTATAACTACAGATTGATTTTCTTTTATCTCGAATTCAGGTGTAATCATACTGCAATTTTTTACTATTAAGCTTACTGGTGTTTTCATTGGTTTGTCATCCCCTCGTCTGTTTTTATTTCAGACAATATTTTTATAGAAATCTTCCATAAATCTTTCTGCATCCACTTTAATACTGACCTCTGTTTGTAGAGGATTAGATTCTTCTCGATATAAATCTTCTATTGTTCTTCCAGCTGAGACACCTTCTACTTCCACTTCTAAATGGATAGGAATGGTTTGCACAAAAGAAGGATCTTTGCCGACTGCAATAGCTAAAGGGTCATGTAAGGCGCATCCTTTTAAATAGGGATGTATCTTTTTATAAGCATCAAGATAATACTGTGTAAACTCAGCAAAAAAACAGGATAGTTCTGTTCCTTTTTGTTTCCAATTAGCTACATCCTCTGTAGTTAATAAGGTTTTTCTTGTTACATCTAACCCAACCATCGTAATAGGAATATTCGTCTTATATACATAATTTGCAGCATGAGGATCAATGGCATAATTGGCCTCTGCATATCTATTTACATTTCCCGGCGTAGTTAGAGCTCCCCCCATGGATACAACTTTCCCTACTAGATTTATAATATTAGGATCTTTTTTTATTGCTAATGCCAAATTTGTTAAAGGTCCTGTTACTACTAACGTTAATTCTTCTTTATACTCATAAATTTTTTCTATTAGATAATCAACTGCATGTAACGATGGGCAATCTACTAAATCCTCTGGTTGAACATTACCAAGGGTATTCCCTAATCCATCCATCCCGTGGATTAATCCATTGTATTCTTTTTCTAATACAAGAGGCTTCTCCGCTCCCTTCCATACACCTATATCGTTTCCGAGTAGCTGCACTATTTTCTTTGCATTCCGATATGTGTAGTCGACAGGAGCCATTCCGTAACATACCGTTATCCCTAAAAGCTCAATTTCAGGAGAATGAACGGCATATCCTATTGCTAGCGCATCATCAATTCCTGTATCACAATCCAAAATCATTTTTACCATCTTATCACCATCTTGTTTATTTTTTATGCTTGCCATGAGTTGTAGGAAAAAGGGGTAACTTCCGGTTCTTTCCTTTCCTTATCACTTGTTAAGATCTCTATTAATCTCTTTTTATAAGCTAAATTAATATCTTCCTTCTCCGGTATTACCTTACTGGCCTCTTCTAAAAAATGAAGGATATCTTTCCCTTGCTCTCTTCCTCTATTTGTATGCATATCTAGAGCGAAATCAGGAATTACCGGCTTTCTTCCCTGTTCAAACTCGTGAATGACAATATTTTTTAACCAATCAGAAGAACGTTCTTTTGTACATTGGCATAAATATCGAATAGCATGGACAAAAAACATAGGACGATCCCCATCTTTATAAGGAAAATTCTGTCTCATCGTATTTAAAGTATTTATTAAAATAGGTGCATTTACTTCACCAAAACCAATATCTTCTACTGAAATAGCAAGTAGTCTTCTCCACATTTTCTCTTCAAATTCAGGACTTGTAATATACATTTCATATGCTACCGTCACTGCTTCTTCTTCTAAACCCCGCCTAATACTTTTTTGCAGAGCAGATATAATCTCATCTCCCGGTATACCGTTTCTTGTTTCGACTTTACTCCACGGATCATAGCTCATAAATTTTTCCATGAGATACACCAACTTTCTACTGAATTTTCACTTTTATCATTAGGATTACTTTTAAGATATTAAGAAACTATTTAACAGAGCCTTCTGTTAAACCTTGAACGATATACTTCTGAAAAATCATTACAAGGATTAAAATTGGTAGACTCGCAATTACTCCAGCTGGAAGAATCATTTCATATTGAACCCCTTCTTGACCAATTAGTTCACCAATTCGAATAGGAATTGTTTTTAAATTTGTGTTGGTAAATACAGAAGCAAATATAAATTCATTCCAAGCACCAATGAAGACAAATATCCCCGTTGTAACAAGTCCAGGAAGCGATAATGGTAGAACCATTTTGACAATTGCCTCAAGTCTTGTACATCCATCCATTCTAGCTGCTTCTTCTATATCGTTTGGAACTGAAATAATAAAAGCTCTAAACATCCAAATAACATAGGGTAAAGAAAAAGTAACATACGCACAAATAATCCCAATATGTGTGTATAGTAGTCCACTCATTCTCATCAATATAAAAAGGGGAATTAATAAAGCCATTTGTGGTAACATTTGTGTCCCTAATATCATTAAATAGAGCGAATTTCTACCTGGGAATTGCAATCTAGCAAATGCATAGGCTCCAAGTGTCCCAATTACTATACAAATAAGGGTAGTAAAGGAAGCAAAAATAAAGCTATTGGATAGTGAACTGGTAAAAGATTCTGTTTGAAATAACTCCAGATAATATTTAAATGTAACTTCGTGTGGAATCCATGTTGGAGGATTTTGAAACAACTCCACTCTATATTTCATACTGGACAAGATTAGCCATAAAAAAGGAAATAGCAAATATATCATTAAACCAATTGAAGCCCCAATTAGTAATGTCTTTTTTGCATATTTTTTCAAAACGCGTCACCAGCACTTTCCTTGTTTTTTTACTGGAAGAGGATGATAGCATCCTCTTCCCTTTCACTATTATGGGTTTATATTAAGCACTTCAGCTTCCGCATCTGAAAGTGCCTTTTCAGCATTTTTTTCGCCTTTAATTACTTGTATAAATTGTCTAGATACTGTATCTGAGATTAATGTTGCTTGCTTATGTTTAAAAAGACCATGTGGATATTGAATTTGTTCAGAAACATACGCAAAGTGTGGGTACTTCTCAAGGACCTCTGAATCTTCTAAAACATCTAAGTTAGCTGGAATTCTTGCTACTTCTGATAGAGCCATTTTCTTCTCTTGTTCTGCACTTGTAGCAAATTTTATAAATTCAAATGCTTCTTCTTTATGCTTTGAATTAGCTGGAATTCCAATTGCACCAGTTTCCGCTAAACTTGATGTTTTTTCTGTACTACCTGGCATTAACGCTGTTCCTAACTTGCCAATTATTTTCGATTTTTCTTGGTCATTTGCAAACCCTACAATGTCCGGATAACCGATAAACATCGCAGTTTTACCTTGTAAGAACTGATCTTTAGATGATTCATTTTCAAAAGATAGTGGATCCAAGATCTTCGCATCCATATTAATTTCTTCTAATCTCTGTAATGATTTTAGTCCTTCTGGAGTATTAAAAGTTGGCTTATTTGTAGAGTAATCCCAGAACTCTCCACCTTCCGCTCTTAAATTTAATATAAATGGTCTAATTGCATCTTGTTCTCTTAATTGAGTAGACAGAGCATATTCAATATCTGTTTTTTCTTGGATTTGTTTACCCACTTCAATTAACTCATCCCAAGTTTCCGGAACTTTCGTAATTCCAGCTTCTTCAAAAATTTCCTTATTATAATAAAATTGTGTTAACCACAAATAGCGAGGCACCCCGTATATATTTCCATCATAGGAAAGGTTGTCAAAGCTTAATTGGCTAAAGCTATTTTTCATATCATCCGTAATATAGTCATCTAAAGGTTCTAAGAAGCCTTGCGATGCAAATTCATCAGCCCAATCATCACGAACATGAATAATATCATAGTCATCCGAGCCACCACTTAAGGCAGTAAACATCTTGTCATGCAATTGTTCAAATCCGACTACCTCATAGTTCACCTTTATCCCTGTCTCTTCTTCAAATTCAGCAGCTTGATCTTGCCAAAACTGATCCCCTACATACAATATGGTAATCTCTTTCTCTCCTGAACTACTTGCTTTTTCATTTCCACAAGCAGTTATCGTCAATAATAAAATAACCGCTAATAATGCTACCCCAATTTTCTTCATTTCCTTTTCCCCTCCTAGAAATCCTCTTAGTTTTCTTTCCCTAATACACGTAAATAAAATACTGTTATAACCATAGTAATAATAGTAATCAACCAAGCGAGCGCTGAGCCGTAACCTATGTCTAAATAGCGGAAGGACTGATCATATGCGTAGACATTCAAAACCATGGTGCTGTCTACCGGTCCTCCTTTTGTTAGTACACTAATGATGTCAAATACTCTTAAAGTCCACATTGTTTGTGTAACCATAACAACAAATAAAACTGGCTTTATTGTGGGTAAAACAATACTTTTAAACTGTTGGAATGGCCCAGCTCCATCCACTTTTGATGCATCGTATAATTCTTTTGGAACACTTTGAAGTGCTGCTAATATTAATAGTGCTGCAAAAGGTGTGCTCTTCCATATATCCGCTAAAATAATAGCTCCCATTGCTGTTGATTGTTCCGTCAACCACATAACAGGTTTCTCAATAATATGTAGCTCTAGTAAAATATGATTGATAATTCCGTTGCTAGAACTATACATCCACTGCCACATGAGTGCATTAACTACATTAGACAACGCCCAAGGAATCAGAAATAATCGTTTAAATAACCATGCCCCCCATATGCCATGATGAATAAATAGAGCAATAGCAAAAGCGATAATTAACGTTCCTAATACACTGACAATAGTAAACACAATAGTGTTAGATATAATATTCGGAATTCTAGGATCGGAAAAAATTTTTAAATAGTTATTTAATCCAACGAATTCAAAATCGATAAGGCCGGCTTTATACCCTACTTTGTTTAAAGACATGACAAAGGAATAAATGATTGGAAAAACAATCGTTAGTAAAATTAAAAGCAAGGATGGAAATAAATAGATGGAAGCAGTTTTAGTTTCAGATAATCTATCAAATCGTTTTCTCAAACTTAATGATTTCGTATTCTCGGCCTTCTTCTTTAAACTTTCTTTTGATAGCTGGGTTTGCAAAAGATCCCCTCCAACACACTATAAATTTCATAATAATTAAATATTCGTAGATTCATTAAATATATTTTCCTCCTTCATTGAATCGAAAAAGTGCAATTTTTCAACATTGAACCCAATTTGGACAGTGTCTCCAATTTTTAAATGGTTATAGCGTTCTAATCTAATTAATACATCGCCAACATCGGTTTTACAGAAAATCACCGTTTCAGAGCCTAGGTACTCGATTGTCTCAATAATCCCAGTAAGATGCTCATTCTCTTCAGTAGTAAGAAATAAATCCTCCGGACGGATACCAATGATTACAGCTTGTCCGTCATATTCACTTAACTTTTCAGCTTTATCATTCTGGACTCTCCAACTTCTTTTACTTAAAGCTAAGAAAGGAACGTTATCTTTTATTCCTACATTCCCATTAAGTAGATTCATGGGTGGTGTTCCTATAAAACTTGCAACAAAAGTATTTCTTGGGTTCTTATAAATGTTTGCAGGAGTGTCAATTTGTTCTAGTTTGCCTTTATTCATCACAGCAATTTTAGTACCTAATGTCATAGCTTCTACCTGGTCATGTGTTACATAAATCATTGTTGACTGAAGCTGTTGATGTAGTTTGGATATTTCTTTTCTTGTGGATACTCGGAGGCTTGCATCTAAGTTGGATAGTGGTTCATCAAATAGAAAAATATTAGGTTGTTTTACAATTGCTCTTGCTAAAGCAACTCTTTGTCTTTGTCCACCTGATAAATGCTTTGGTTTTCGTTTTAATAGCCCATCTAACCCTAGCATTCTTGCAGTCTGCTGAATCATTTCATTCATATCATCTTTCGGTACTTTTGCTTTCCTTAATCCAAACGCAAGATTTTCATATACATTTTTATGTGGATATAAAGCATAACTTTGAAATACCATACCAATTTTCCTCTCACCTGGTGACATCTCATTTATAATTTCATTATTAAATACTAGTGTCCCATCTGTGATTTTCTCAAGACCAGCTATCATCCTGAGCGTGGTCGTTTTTCCGCAACCTGATGGTCCTACTAAAACTAAAAACTCTCCTTTTTCTATTTCAAGATTCAGATTATCTACAGCTAAGGAATTATCATTGTATTTCTTTGTAATTCCACTTAATATCATCTTAGTCAAGTGACCACCTCAGTTTATTATATATATATAGAATTTTCTGACTATTAAATGTTACAATTCCTAACATGGATTCATTTTAATCAAGATTTTCATATAAGTCATTGTATATGATGTATAATAATAAAGTTCCGTTTTATTCAATATAGATAAAAATTTGCGTTAAAATGTCAAAAAAATACAAAAATTGCACTTGAATACCGAACATTCACGTTAACTTAAGTAACATCATTCATGTTTAAACAAAAATAAAAACGCAAAATTTGAATAATATTTCAAATCTTGCGTTTTACCGATCCATTAACACATCATAACCCTTCAATCTTACCTTTTGATATAACTATCTTTTATTTTTTTATCATTTTTTTCTCCCTAATGGGAATAATAATTTCACAAACACTTTCCCATATAAGTCAAATACTTATTTATCTACAAGAGCCATTCCCATAACAATCCCTTTTCGGACCCATTTTCCCGAAAATAATGTTATACTAGTTAATGGCTGTAAGATAAATTTTAAAAAAAGATGGTTATTTAGTTAGCAAAATCGGGTAGTTAGTTTTAAAGAAAAGTCTGGAGGTGTTCGTAGAAATTGATCCAATTTAAAGAAGTTACTAAAACGTTTCAAGATGGATTTAAAGCACTTAAAAATATTTCATTTCAAGTGAATGAAGGTGAATTGCTTGTTCTAATTGGACCAAGTGGTTCTGGTAAAACAACAACAATGAGGATGATCAATCGACTAATTGAACCTTCCAGTGGTTCCATTACCATTGAAGGAAAAGATATTTCCACTGAAGATCCGGTAAAACTCCGCAGAACTATTGGCTATGTCATTCAGCAAATAGGTTTGTTACCCCATATGACGATTAAAGAAAACGTCTCGCTCGTTCCGCGACTTCAAAAATGGAAAAAAGAACAATACATGGATAAAATCAATGATTTAATGAACATGGTTGGGCTTGATCCAGAAATTTTCGGTGATCGCTATCCGTCTGAACTAAGTGGTGGACAGCAACAAAGAATTGGTGTTATCAGGGCACTTGCTGCTGAGCCAAAAATAATCCTGATGGATGAACCATTCAGCGCCTTGGACCCTATCAGTCGAGAGCAGCTTCAGGATGAATTAGTTCGATTACAGCAAGAAATTCAAAAAACGATAGTCTTTGTAACACATGATATGGATGAGGCCTTAAAAATTGCGGATCGCATTTGTATTATGAAAGACGGAGAAGTCGTGCAACTGGATCGACCGGAAAATATTTTGCGTCATCCAGCAAATGAGTTTGTTCGTAATTTTATCGGAGAAGATCGATTACAAGAAAATATTTCTTTACCAAAATTGAAAAAGTTAATGATTACCCCCGTAAGTGCCGGCCAATCACGTGGTCTTGCTGAATCATTGAAATTAATGAGAAGAAAACGGGTAGATAGTCTTGTTGTGTCAGACAATGCTAATACCTTCCTTGGTATTGCTACTGTTTGGGAAGTACAAAAACGATACAATGAAGAGGAATTAACATTAAAAGATATAATGGACACCAATGTAAACACACTCAAACTGGATGAACCGACAGAAAAGGCTTTTCAACTAGTAAATGAATCCAAATATGGTTTTGTGCCAGTAATTGATAAGGATTCAAAAATTGTTGGGATTGTCAATCGTGCAAGCCTTGTTGAGTACATCGCTGATCAAATTGGTGAAGGAGGTTTGAACCATTCCTAATATAATTACAGAGACAATAGATGTCTTTATAAACCGTTGGCCAACAATTTGGAACTTAATTTTAGAGCATATGTACTTATCTCTTCTTTCGATTGCCATTGCAATTGTGATTTCCGTTCCTCTAGGAATTTATTTAACTCGCCATAGAAAAATCGCAGACTCCATCATCGGAGTAGCTGGCGTCTTTCAAACAATACCAAGTCTTGCGCTACTAGTGTTTTTAGTGCCATTCATCGGAACTGGTAAGCTTCCAGCCATTATTGCTTTAACTGTTTATGGCTTATTACCTATTTTGCGCAATACATATTTAGGAATTATCGGAGTAGAACGCTCCGCAATAGAAGCTGGCGTTGGGATGGGCATGACCAATCGCCAAGTGCTGTGGATGGTTGAATTACCACTTTCCCTAAGAGTAATCATGGGAGGAATCCGAACCGCAACTGTCTTAATTATTGGTGTGGCAACGATTGCTGGACTCATTGGCGCAGGCGGTTTAGGAGATTTAATCTTCCGTGGGTTACAAACATATAATACTGGGCTTATACTTGCTGGTGCCATTCCTTCTGCTCTATTGGCGATTATATTTGATTATTTATTGAAAGTATTGGAAGCGGATGTAACGCCTCAAGGTCTACATGGTAGTAAAAAAGGAAATAAAAATAAAAGCCGTATTCGAATATGGATAATAGCAGCCATAATAGTCTTAGTCCCACTGTCAACTGTCATTGCAAATTTCAGCAATGGAAAAGGCGGAGAAGATACCATCACCATCACTGGTAAAAATTTCACCGAACAAGAAATTATGGTTTATGTGATGGGGCATCTGATTGAAGAGCATACCGATTTAAAGGTAAACTATGAATCTTTTCTTGGCGGGACAGCTCCAGCATTTGAAGGAGTTAACACAGGCAATTATGATATGTACATGGAGTATACAGGAACAGGATTATTAAGCATTCTAAAAGAGGACATGGTTAGTGATCCCGATGAAGCCTATGACATTGTAAAAAAGAAATTTAAAGAAGACTATAATTTAGTTTGGCTAGAGCCATTTGGTTTTAACAACACATACACTTTAACACTTCGAAAAGAAGACGCTGAAAAGTATAACATCCAAACTATTTCGGACTTAAAAAAGATGGCTCCGGAACTTACATTAGGCTCTGAACCAGAATTCCTTGAAAGAGAGGATGGTTATCCAGGTCTCATTGATACTTATGGGATAGAATTCAAAGATACCCAAGCAATGGACTCTGGCATTATGTATAGTGCGATTAAAAACGGAGATGTCGATGTAATTGATGCATTTTCAACAGATGGACGTATCCCTGCATTTGATTTAGAGGTTCTAGAAGATGATCAAAACTTCTTCCCTCCTTACTACGCAACACCAGTAATTAGAGCAGAAACATTAGAAAAACATCCAGAATTAGAAGAAGTATTAGGAATGCTTGTCGGAAAAATCGATAATGAAAAAATGCAAGAACTAAATGCACGTGTTGATATTGACAAAGAACAATATGAAGATGTTGCAGTAGACTTTTTGAAAGAGGAAGGTCTTATTGAATAATTAAAATAGTGGTTTGGACATAGCTATCCCCGAACAACCATATGGAAATCCTATGGTTGTTCGGGGTTTTATTAGTTTATAAAAGGTCTGTTTCAAATGGCTGTGATTCACCCTGCTTCGTCTTACCAATTCATTAAATTTTTTTATTTCCACAATAGTATATAGAAAAACAATCTTTTATAAACAAGTGGTATGGAGCGGATAACACTCCTATCCATTATTCAATCATTTCAAGAATTTCTTCGATATCATGGTTCTCCACATAAGATTTACTATCATTTAACATTTCATCTGTAAACTGAATTCCGCTCATAACAATATAAGGTTTATCTACATCACTTACGCGTGAAAGTTGCAGGACTGCATCGCCTTTAAATAATTCAAGTGGCAATATCTGCTTTGTTTCCGTATCATAAATCTGTAATTCTCCACTAGGAATCGTCCCATACATATAACTATTAATATAGATAATATAGCGCTCATCTAACCAAAGAGCTCCACTTGGATAATATTGTTCTCCTGAAGTAGCTTTGACATTGATTATTTCCTTTAGTCCATTTTCTTTAGAATAGACATAAAGCGCCCCACCTTCTTCCCATCCATATTGTGGTGTTAACAAGACTTTTTCACGAGTTGGCGAGTAATCAACAGGTTCCATCTTCCCAAAAGCATTATCATGCTCAAATATTTGTTCTGATCCATCCTCTTTGGTTAAAATCAAGGAAGTTTGTTCGACACTGTAGGATACATTACCATTACCACTATCTGCCTCTTCTGTCTCTTCCTTCTCTTCTGTTTCCTTCCCATTTGATTCTTCTTTAACAATTTTCTCAGACTTTGCCTCAGTTGCCTTTTGGAAAGAATAATTACCAATTAATACAATTCCTGCTCCGATGATTAACACCGTAGCAACACCAATAATAAATCCAATCCATATATTTTTTTTCACGAATAATCCCTCTCTTTCCTCCTAGCATACCTTCTCATATTACCATACCATATTTTGTGTCATTGATTCTTATCATAGGAAATTATTTATGATGTATTCAATAAGGACCATCTCGTATAAAAATATGCATATAATCTATACTACAAAAAGAGAGGAAGGGAATGAACCCCTACCTCTCTTCTCCCATCCTATTAAAATCAGTAACTAATAAACATCTGATGATATTATTTAAAAGATATCCCTCTGCTATCTTTTCTCATTCACCCAAACGATCATTTCACCTGGTTCGCGATTACACCAAGCATAATACGGAATCGCTTTCAATTGTACTTTCGTAGTACTGTCCTCAACTGGACGATACAGCTCGCTATTCCAATTGCTTTGGTCTAGTCGTTCCGCTTCCCCAGTAATGCTAACAACCCCTTCAAGCAATTCTGGATCATATTCTGCTTTTAACTCTGCATCTCTTGGTAAGATAATTCCATGTAAATTTTCTCCATTATCTACTTGCTCTAGACAATAAACCACTGGTCCACGTTGAATAGCCACTTTCCCAACATTATGGCGTACCTTTGGATTCGATTGGATACGTTCTGCTACCATTGGGAAAGATAATTCAATATGGTCATTTTCTTTCCATCTACGATTAATATATACATAACCATTCTTCATTAGTGGAAAATGATCTACTATCTCCCCATTTAGCTTCACCACTGTTCCTTTTGCCCAACCAGGAATGCGCAGTGCCATAGTAAAGGTTTCCTCCTTTTCTGGAGAAACAATCATTGATACATTTCCATCCCACGGATAGTTCGTTTGTTGAACAAGCTTAACTGGGTTATTTGCGATTTGAATAGTTGTCTCACTTCCCATATATAAATGGACAAATAGTTCTTTTTCCTTTTGTGAATAAATGTAATGGCCAATAGATGCAATTAACCTTGCTAAATTCGGAGGGCAGCATGCACAGCCAAACCACTTTTGGCGAACAGATTTGACATGCTTTTTATCCTTTCTTTTATCACTAGCTTCTGGTAAAACTTCTAATGGATTGACATAAAAGAATTTCTTACCGTCTAAATCCATTCCGCTAATGGTACCATTATAAAGAGCCAGTTCCATTACATCAGCATACTTATTATTTGCTTCCAACTGTAACATACGGTTAGCCCAGAAAACTAAAGCAATAGAAGCACATGTCTCTGTATAGGACAAATCATTTGGCAAATCATAGTTGAAGGAGAAAGATTCACCAAACTCCATGGAACCAATGCCTGCAGTCACATACATTTGCTTTTGCGTGACATTATTCCAAAGTTCTTCACATGCTTTTTTCAGGGATTCATCTTTCGTTTTCAATGCAAGATCGGTCATTGCTGTATACATATAAGTAGCTCTAACTGCATGGCCAACTGCTTCTTTTTGTTCTCTTACTGGCTTATGTGCCTGATGATAAGCATAATCGTCGTTAAACCAAAACGGTTTTGTTTCTTTTCGTTTCTCTTTCTCTATATCAAAATAGTGAGGCTGTTTTCCCCGTTCATCAATAAAATATTTACTTAAATTCAGATATTTTTCCTGCCCTGTTACATCATATAGTTTAACTAATGCTAACTCAATTTCTTGGTGTCCTGGATATCCCTTTAACTTATCTTCTTCCGGACCGAAAACGCTATCAATATGATCCGCATATTTACACATAATATCAAGGAATTGCTTCTTACCTGTAGCTTGATAGTATGCTACTGCTGCTTCAATTAAATGTCCAGCACAATATAATTCATGATTATCACGAATATTCGTCCATCTGTTATTAGGCTCTTTAACCGTATAATAAGTATTTAAATATCCATTTTCGTCTTGAGCTCTGCCTAATAAAGCGATTACTTCATCTGCCGTTTTCTCTAGTTCCTCATTTGGCTCATTTTCTAAACTATATGCAACAGCTTCCAGCCATTTAGCAATATCACTGTCTTGAAACACCATTCCATAATATTCGCCAGAAGATTCCCCTGCTGCAATTCGAAAATTCTCAATGGCATGGCTTGGGGAAGTATCTGGTAATCGATCATTCAGTGCATCCCATTGGTAAGGGATGACATGATTCCGTACAACCTCTAAATATCGCCCCCAAAATCGATCATTAATTTTCACTTTATTCGTTGCGATTTCTTCCACTTTCTTCACATTTAAACCCCTCTCCTATTACTCTTTTACTATTTTCTTAAATTGCTTTACTCATAGATTATATCTTCTGTGAATTTTGCAAAAATCCTTTTTTACATCTATTATTTATTCACTTGGATATCTACCTTCCAATAATGGAGAAACACTCTCTTCTAATTCTGCCAGTACATCATCTAGAGATTTCGCATCTGTCCAATATTGATCAAGTCCTTGTTCTAATTCTGTATTGATTTGATCCCAATTACCCCTTTTCCGATATAGTCTAAAAGAAGCTACCATCGCAAATAAAACGAATTGTTTAGAATATTAATAATATTATTATATTTATTACTAGAACGCAATATTTATATAACAAATCCGATATACTTAGTGCGATTAAGCACATATTTTTTGTAAGCACTATTTTATTATGATTCAATCTTTTTTTATTACAATCATGTATTTTTTTTGTAAATTTTCGTTATATCGATGCGTTGTTTGATAAAATAATATCTAAATCCGTATATCAGAAGAGGTGATACTTTGTTTAGAAAAATCATGAGGAAAATACAGCAATTTTCGGGCAGCTACAGTAAAAGCCGTCGTCATAAAAGATATAGCAGTAGTGACCGAAGAGGTTATCACAAACACAAAAGCTACAGCAGCTCTGATTATAGAAAACGCAATCCATACGGTGGGAGCCATTATTATAAGCGCCGGAAGCATAGTAGTAGTTAATACTAAAAAATCTTGTACTCAGATGTACAAGATTTTTTAGTTTATACATTTTTTTAAAGCTTCCCTCACACTTTTTAAATCATTTTCAATTTTATCCCCATTCGTATAAGGTTCGGAAATAGCTAACAATTTTTTAAGAAGCTTTACTGTTGCAGGATGCAACGTTAATTCCTCAAGCCATGTCCTTTTTTTGCTTTTCTTCCCTTTAAACTCTGAATACAATAAAAACAAAAGTATCTGTCCCAAATCATAGTAATCATCTTGACGATAATTACTCATTTCTTTCTCCTCATCTTCCACTTGCTTAGCAAGACCAAAGTCAATTAAATACACTATACCTTCTCTAACAAGAACATTTGGTGGTCTAATATCTAAATGAAAGATTTTGTGTTGATGAAGATAGTTAATAATAGAGAGAAGTTGAGTCATCAGGTCTAGCGCTTCTATTTCTGTGAACTTTTGATTTTGAAAAAATAATAAATCTTCTATATTATCTCCCTCTACATATTCCATCACATAATAATGTAGAGTTCCTATTTTAAATTCCTCGATTAGAGCTGGGACCGCGGGGTGCTCTATTTTTCTCAATAACGCTGCTTCATCCTTAAAACGTTCACACTCGCGCTGTTTTTTCCCTTTGCTTGGCCGCAATTGTTTCACTACATATTTCTTTCCTGAGCGTTTATCTGTGCACAAGTAAATCATCCCATATGCACCAAAGCCAAGACATTTATCGACTTCGTATATGTTTAAGGAGGTTCTATTTTTTAGTGGTTTATCAAAGATCCAACGATTTACATAACTCCATTTCAATATGGTTTATCCCTTCTGTTTAAATGTTCTACATTCCATTTTAACAAAAATAGTCCAAAAAAAGCACCAATCTATTAAGACTGGCGCTTCTATTACTATTTATCTAGCAAAACGATGATTTCCAATTGTAACCGTTACTTCTCGTGTTAAAATCCAGTCACTTTTGGCTGTTTTTGGATTAAAGAAATAAAGAGAACCATTTCCTTGGCTGCCTAAAGCAATGGCTTCATTCACCGCTCTTTTTGACTCTGCATCAGCAGCTTTATTTATCTCCCCATTTTGAACTGGAGTAAATGCATAATAGCCATTTGATTTTTCATAAATGACATTACGAATTGTATTTGGAAATTCGTTGCTTTTCACACGATTCAGAACAACAACTGCCACTGCAACCTTCCCAGCATAAGGTTCTCCAACTGCCTCCGCACGTACCAATCGTGCCATTAAATCTTTATCAGCCGGTGAGACTGTTGCATTTGGTAGAATCATATTTTGACCTATAATTAACGGTTTATTATTATTAGCCTTCATTAAATCACTGACAGGAATCCCAAATCCTGTAGCTACTTTCCAATAAGTGTCTCCAGATTGAATCGTCCGATTCGTTGCTGCCTCTGCTTCTTCTATTAATGTAAAAGCTGAAAAAGATAACACAATTCCAGCGGCTACTATTAGCTTCTTTAGTGTCTTCAAATTCTATTACCTCCTAGTAGTTGTTTCTGTGTCTACTACTAAGCTATCAGATGTAATATTTCTATTCATCGTCCAAAAAGTGGTAATAGAGAGATTGCTAGGTGAAAGCTTTGCTAGATAAGGAATGAGATTTTTGATGGAATTGTTAACCAATTGAGTTAGTTAGCTAGGGATTTCCTTAGGAGGGGAATTTAGGTAGGAATGTTACGGTTTGTTATTTGGTAGTAATATTAAGGAAGAATTAAAGAGAAAGGAGTATTATTAACTTGTCATTTATCATATTTTGACCACTATGTTCAGATAAAATATTATTTCTTCTGCATTTTGTTCAATAATGGTTGTAAAGTTTATATCCCACTTCGTTCTGATAAAACGATTTACTTGGCAAGGAAGAACTATTGCTATGTTACCTTTATATCCCACTACGTTCAGATAAAACAAAAAGAAGCAGGTACGCCCCACGGTGCGTTTGCGATCTTTATATCCCACTAGGTTCAGATAAAACAAAGAAAGAAATTTAATTTAAAAGGAGTGTTTATAACTTTTTATCCCACTACGTTCAGATAAAACGTTATTCGATTTTTAGATTATAAAGCTAAAAATAAATTCTTTATATCCCACTACGTTCAGATAAAAGAATTTGCTCGATGGCGTTAAAGAAGGTCGTATTCAAAATTTATATCTCACTACGTTCAGATAAAAGGGGAGGGGCAACCCGTGAAAAGGTCTCCCGACTCTTATTTATATCCCACTACGTTCAGATAAAACATATATCTTCTGCTTGGCGCACCAGCATAACATGAGTATTTATATCCCACTACGTTCAGTTAAAACTAAGTATTGCAATTCTCTTCACTATATTGAGATTGATTTATATCCCACTACGTTCAGTTAAAACTATCCAACCTGAATCGTGTTCCCTGTCTTGTAAAGACATTTATATCCCACTACGTTCAGTTAAAACACAAAGTTCTCTACCGTCCTGGAGATGTTTATCCTGATTTATATCCCACTACGTTCAGTTAAAACTTTAAATAACGCAGTAGGCAAGAAGATTGTATCTGATTTATATCCCACTACGTTCAGTTAAAACGTGATTTCTATAATTGAAAAGTACAAATTAGATGAAATTTATATCCCACTACGTTCAGTTAAAACTTTTAAGTCAACAGTTTTTTCTTCAGCTTTCAAAAATTTATATCCCACTACGTTCAGTTAAAACAATGAATTGGAATGGCTCATATGGAATGGCAAGCAGATTTATATCCCACTACGTTCAGTTAAAACAAACATCAATTCATTGAATAAAAACATATACATCAAAACATTTATATCCCACTACGTTCAGTTAAAACGTTCCTTAGGTGGAGAAATATCCGTTAGAAAGGAAAAATTTATATCCCACTACGTTCAGTTAAAACTAATGGCATATTTATACACATCTAGATAAAACTCTATTTATATCCCACTACGTTCAGTTAAAACCAAAACGCTAGCAACTTTACCGCCAACCGCTTCTACAATTTATATCCCACTACGTTCAGTTAAAACGCTTCTTCTGGCATTTCTTCAAATGTTATTCTTTCAATTTATATCCCACTACGTTCAGTTAAAACTTGATAAGCTGATAAATATTTTAGTTCATCATAATTATTTATATCCCACTACGTTCAGTTAAAACAGGATACTCCGTAACGTAGATAGAAACAACGTTATTGAATTTATATCCCACTACGTTCAGTTAAAACTTTTTAAATATTTTTTTAAATGAAACATAGCTTTAAATTTATATCCCACTACGTTCAGTTAAAACTTTATTTGATGATTTAGAAGAAGTTTTTGATAATGCATTTATATCCCACTACGTTCAGTTAAAACAAATTAATCTTTCTATTTCATCTAATCCTTTTAGATATTTATATCCCACTACGTTCAGTTAAAACTTCAATTGTCATAATGGAGTGATTGATTTAAAGATATTTATATCCCACTACGTTCAGTTAAAACTTTGGTTGGTTCTCCAAGTGTTGTGGATATTCCATCATTTATATCCCACTACGTTCAGTTAAAACTTAAGACGTTTTCAAAGTGTGTATTGTAACCCTGTCGAATTTATATCCCACTACGTTCAGTTAAAACGTTTGCGTCGTTTGTAATTGTTATTTATGTTTTTTTAAATTTATATCCCACTACGTTCAGTTAAAACGATGAGGAGGAAGAAGAATGAGTAATCAATTAGCAAATTTATATCCCACTACGTTCAGTTAAAACGGAGCTATTGCACAGTTAAATAAACCGTTGTAAAGTAATTTATATCCCACTACGTTCAGTTAAAACCTCCAAAAAACAACACATCAAGAACCCTATTATATCAAGGGCTGAGGTACATTATTATAATACCGCCATTTTACAGATTTGCAGTGAACCTTTAGTTGAGTTTTTATAAAAACTTTAAAATATGCTTTAATTCCTTTTATAGCAAGCGATTCAGTGTTTTTTTCTAAAAGTAAGTTTGATGCAAATTTATAGTTTAATTAGAATAATTCTAACAATTAGGAATTTCTTTTCCTACAAAAACAGATCCAAAGGATTCTTTTCCCTACCATGTACAATCTTCTTTATATTACGTGGATTTTTCACTTGGTAGACATATACTGAATCTGTTTCTTTATTAACTATATTATTTAAATCCGCCATACATTGCTTATATTTTCCAATTGTTATTTCACCTTCAAAAACAGAATTTTGTGTCCAATCAAGATATTCCCTAAGTTTTTTACAAACTTTTCCCACTCTTTTTTCATTTACATCATAAGTAATAATAACAAACATTTAATCTACCACCACGCTTTCAATGGTTTATATACTTCATCATTAATTACATGCTTAATTAATTTATAACACTCAAGCCGGATTAAATAACGATAAGTCGTATTTCTCTTTAACATTCGATGTTTAACAGATTGATTTAATTTTTCTTCCCATGCCGTAATAAATTTTTTCTTACCCTCATCGTTTAAATAACATATTTCTCCTTCTAAATAATCAAAATGCTTCTTTGTAATTTGCCTTCGGTTGATTAGAGAAAAAATTATCGGATCAACAATTAATGGCTTAAATATTTCAGCAATATCTAAACTTAATGAAAATCTCTTAGTTGATGGCTCATGAAGATAACTTATGGTAGGATTCAATGAAGTTTTGTAAATCTCCGTTAATACTACTCGATACATTAATGTATTACCAAATGAAATGAGGGCATTGATTGGATCTCTCGGAGGTTGTTTTTCTCTTTTTTCAAAGACAAAACCTTGTTTAAAAATGTGATTAAAAGATTGATAGTACAAATGACGAATTTGTCCTTCTCGTCCCATTAATTCTTGAATACTTGTGGAAGTGTGCAACTGGTTTGATAGTAATAGAATTCCTTCTATATACTCAGCAGGTATTTCTTTATGTTTACGTAGATTTCGAAGCATATGATGAACTGCACCATTTAAAAAATGGTAAGCAATATACAAGCGTTTATATTTATCAGAGTAATGTTCAGTTTGCTTTACTATAACGTGTCCAGATTCTTTTGCTGCTCGTGGGTTAAATGCGCCAGTAAAAAATCCATAATAATTATAAAACTGTAGTGTAATTCCATATTGGCTTAAATATGTTAACAGTTTTGTATTCACATCAATTTCTCCAAATAAATGCAATGTTTGAATTTTTTCGATAGGAAGTGGCTTTTTCTGCCCGTCTTCATTTTCAAAATATATTGTATTATCTTTTCTTTTTAATCTTCCATTTGAAAAGACATAGTGATCACGCATCATCATCGTCATCCTCTCTAGAAAAACAAAATGGATAATAGGCACAACTTTTACAATAGCGTAGCTTCTGTATAGGAGGCGGAGTGTCTCGATCGATAATTTGATACGCTTCCGCAATTGCTCGCTGAATATTTTTTTTATTCTCTTCTGTCAACAGTACCTCAACTGTTTTCTTTTCTTTTGTATAGCTGATTAAGCCTTTTTTCTTCATTCCTCTTAAAAAAAGCTGGTACAAATAAAACAGCATTTGCATTTTATCTGACTCTTGCATTTTACTAGATAATTTAATTTCTCTAACATATTCCCCCTCAATTGCATCTATCTTAAATGCACCATCAATAAGGATTTCTTTTTTATTTAGGCGAGGATAAGAAGTCTCATGAAGAATAGATCCTTCGAGCACTCTATCTGACTCACTTTCCATCCCAATTCCTTTCTTATATAACCAAAGCTTTCTTTTACAGACAATATAGTAGGCTAAATCCACACCACCAACTGTTTTCGTTTGCAGCATCCTCTTATCTCTCCTTATAAAATTTGACTATTAGAAAATAATTTTTTATCATTTGGATATTTAAGACCGACTGTTGAATCATATTCATAATCAATTACTTTAATAGATTCATAGCTACCTATCTTTAAAAATTGTTCCTCTCTATTTAATTTTTTTGCATTTGCAACTCTAAATTGTGGAATATCTACTGTAAACTCATATAATTCATCACGAAGTTTCGCACGCTCTTCTCTTATCGCATTCGTTGCTTTTATTCTTAACGTTTTACTGTATTTAGCAACTAAGTCCTCTATTGTATTTTGATTTTCCTGATAAACGGAATATGGAATAATCGTTTCATTAAATATTTCTCTTAAATCTGTAATTCGAGGATCTAATTCTTCATCATATTCTTCTATACTTGTTAAAATATCCAAAAACTCTTTAACATCGTTATAATAAGTACTCTTTTCTAAACGCTGTGTAGTATAGTTTTTTTCTATTAATTCCATCTTTAACTCTTCTGTACAAATAATAGGAGAATTATATTCTTGCAAAGCTTGTTTAGAAATTTCAAAAATACTACTATCTACTACACTATATTTATCACGATAACTAATCCCAGATGGATAATCATTTCCACCATCATAAACAACTACATTAACTCGTTCATGATCTAATATTCTATTTCTATAAACTCGACCCATTCGCTGAAACAAACCATTCAAATCAGAAAGTTCTGTATAAAGAACATCGAAATCAATATCTACACTTGCTTCTACCACTTGTGTCGTAATCCAAATACCAGTGCTCGGATTCTCCAATTTCCCCATTTCTTGAATAGCAGCTTCTTTCGCTTTACGATCCATTTTCGTAAATCTACTATGAAATAAAAATACATCGTCACGCTCTTTTAATGCATCATGTATTTCTTGAGCTTTTTGAACAGTATTTACGATTATCAATATTTTTTGGTCTATCTCATTTTTCACTATATCCTCTATATTTAATTGCTCGTTCTTTACAATCAAACGATGCCTAGTTATAACTTGTCCATTTAATTTTTTGTAGAAAGGATCGCATGGTTGCTTAAAAGGAATATTTAATTTCCCCACCATCAAATCTGATAAAAATGGAGCAAAAGTTGCTGTCATAATAGTAAAATTCCCACCTATATCTGTTATCTCTTTTAAAGCAACCAGAAGGCAAGCCAGCATTTTTGGTGAATACATTTGAATTTCATCTATTACTAATTTGGAATAGGCTAAAGTAGCTAATTTCTTTTCAAACCCTTCTTCTTTAAAGACAAAATCTAAAATTTGATCAAGCGTAGAAATGGTCAAAGGCATCGACCACTGTCTTGTCTTTTCAAAATAATCAATTGAATAAAGATCATTTTTCACATATTCACTTTCTGTTTCTGAATGTAGTAATGCAACCTCTTTAAAATTAATTTCACTCTCTATACGCCTATATATACTATTAATTGATACTCGAAGCGGCAGTGTAAAAAAACCTTTACTGTTCCCAATCCAATATAATGCTGCTTCTGTTTTTCCTATACCAGTCGAAGCAATCACAATATTATTTTCCTTTTGATTTTCCAGCAAGTAATTTTGCAGTTCATTTCTTCCACTCTTATATTTAACCGCAAGGAATTTATCAACATAATTACCTAGACCAGGATTAGCAATTTCCACCGGGATATGTGCACTTGCAGCATAATCAATTTTGTTAAGCAAGCCTTTTACAAGCACAAATTGTTTAGCCTGTTCTTGATTTCTTTGTTTTCTTATTCTTCTATTAAGATACGGCTTAAAATTTGCTTTTGGTTCAGCCAAGAAAAATGGAAATGCTTCTTTAAATGAAAGATAATACTTGGGTAAATCATAAAGAATCGTTTCTTTCAAATCTTTAGGGCTAGCTGCAGATCTTTTATGGTGATAATAAACAGCTTGTGCCACAATTTCTCTTTCCTCTTTATTTTCTAATATTTCCTTATAAGGAATAAATGCACAGCTTAAATATCCGTGGGGAACTTCCCCCGCTTTCGGTAACATATCTTCTAATAAATAATCGGTCTTTTTTAATGCTTTCAATAGTTTATTTTGAAATTTTGTATTAATTTTTCCGACATCGTGGTAAATACATGCCATTTCTAATAAATCACACCTAAGATTCGGAATATTACAATAAATAATTTTGAGTCTATCTAACTCTTGTAATAATGTTTTCGTATGCTTTACTATCGTTTCTTCTAATTGTACATCTGACTTAGCGAGAAATAAATTATTCATAATGATACTCCTTTCAAAATAAGACTAGGAATTCCTAGTCTTATTCACTTCCATAGCTTGTACTTTATGCAAAAAAGACAATATTCCCATCTTCATCGAATTCATAAACATTATCATTTAGAACTTCTCTGCCTTTTGCTCCATAAAATACAGAAACTTGTTTCCATCTTCTTTGCTCTAATCCTTTTTTGATTTGTACTTTTTCATAATATCGATTTAGCTTGTAAACAGTGGCAAACTCTATACCTTCAGAACTGTAGCTCTCAAATAATTCTACAGGTATATATGCAGAGTAGCTTAATGTATAAGTGTCTTTTAATTCATTTTCCTTTATGTTTACAAGCTTTACCTCTTCAATTCTTGCCAAATCCTCCCTACGCCCAAGGGAAATATACTCGGAAGGATTTTTAAACGACTGATACAAAACCTCTAAGTCTTCTTCCTTTTCCGGCAAAATATGAATCATTAATTCTACATCTGTTAATAGTTCCGTTGTACTTACTCCTCTTGCTAATCCATAGTCCCGATTATCTTCAGAAGAATGCAATTTATAGGCATGTCTTGCTGTTTCATATGTTGCTGCAGCAAATTCATATCTTGTTGCTAAATCATTGACTTTTGAATAGTAATCCCCTCCAATACTGATTTTTAATGGATGATATTCGGTAAAACCACATACGCGATGAATCATTCCCGATACAGTAGAGTACGGAGGAAGCGGATATGTTTCTTTTAATTGAAAACTAGATGGCAACTTATAATTAACCATATTTTGATAAAGTTTTATTCTCAATGCTCTCATATTCTCACCACTTAATCTAAGTAATAGTTGCTTACTTCTTTTTGGATAAAATCAAAGAAAGCAGCAACAGATAAAGGAGAAAGTGTATCTTTAATTTGTTGATCATTATCAAATATTCCTTCAATGAGACCGCATTTTGTATAATCTGCTATATGGCTATCTAACGCTAAAACACCAGCTAATGTTTGCACATTTAGTTTATTATCCTTTACTTTAATACGTTTTTCAAAAAATGGGTTTTTTATATCATACACCCCACCAATTACAAATAATGGCGAAAAATTCTCTCTTCTTCCTTTTATATCACGATATAAAAATTTTAAAGTTTGCAGTAAAGCATTTACTCTGTTGGCTTTTTCCTCATTAGAAACAGAAATTTCCTTCTCATTATGATCGATGCCTATTTGATCTAAGTCAATGGTAACTGTATACGTATAATACGAATGATGCATCTCGCTTTGCGCAATATTACCACCTTTTTTTTGTTCTTTTCCTTCCGTTATAGTTGCAGCTTGATAACGATCAAATAATCCTTTATTAGTTAAAAAATCTGTATCTGCTTGAAAACTTTCTAATGCAATGGCATTAGATAAACGAGCAACAGCAGATCGTGTTTTCGTTCCTTTATTTGTTTTCATATAACCAAATAAATCAATTTCTGGATAATCAGAAATTAGAGCATCCGGAGCAAATTGTATGACAGATCCATCCACTTCAAGAGGAGTACGATCCTCTCCCATTTGCTGGATGATATTATAGCGAAGTGCTTGTCTTGAAATATATGTAAAACTATCGCCAGTTCCTCTTGTTAACTTCTTTAATGATGTAACATTCCCGACTCCTTCGCCATAGTTGCCACTTTCCGCTTCAAAAACAATTGATAACGTTAAACCTTTTTTATTCATTTTCTTCTTCCTCCTTTTTATCTCCTTTAGGATTAAGTCCTGAACGCAAACCTAAAACAAATGCATAGCCAAGTGTTTGCAATTTATCTTCATCCGTTAATGCCTCTGTCATTTGAGGAGGAATGATTAATTCTCCTTCTCTTGCAGCATATAAATGGGCATTGATAAAAGTGTCCATAAATTTTCCTGTATCCTTTGTTTTTAAAGCATTAAGTAAACGATAGGTAATCCCACCTAATTTATTGCTGGCATTTCTAACTTTATAATTATAGGCTAATTTTCTACCCGCATTTTCCATATATGCAATGGTTTCCCTACGAACATAGGAATAATAATCACTCATCGAACCATCCTCCTTCTCTTTTTGATTTTGAATTATTGTCCCTATAAAACTATTATTAAAGTAAACAATATCTAATATGAGTCTATTACTTCTAATCGGCTCTTCTGCTTTGCTCGGCAAATTTGTCCGACATAATAAACCAATTAAATCAAATTGATTTTTATTGCTGTATAATCGTTCCATCACATTTTGATAAATCCTTAAGTATGAACCATCACCCGTCTTCACTACCCTGTTAATCATATTGTTTAATGATTTTTGATGCCGTTTAATAACTTCCAATTTATCTTTTGAAAGTACATTATAAGTGTATGGTCTAAAATTATCTGTCTTATTATCTGTATTGCTAAATTTAATAACTTGAATATTATCTACCTCATACTTTGCTTTCTTATGTTTTTGATTTTCCATAAAATCTATCAATTGATAGTATGTTCTTGCTTCTAGTAGTTGAATATTATCATCTGATTTAATGACATACATTTCATGATTGTTATTTAATCTAGTTAGAGCTTCAACAGAACTGTTACAATTGACAAAATATCCTTGATTATTCATAAAAGTAAACCCAGCAGGAATACACGAATAAATAAAATTAATAAGCGGTGAGATATAGCATGTGTTTGACTGCAAATTCCAAAAATGAGATTTCTTCTTCCCCATATCTACTCCCATACTGGTAAGCCAACTCATCCCATATGCATATGGCTTTTCTGTTTTTTTAATAGGCTGATTGCTAATAAAGCATACATATTTATCTTTTGTGTGATCTTCCTCATAATAAAACTTGACCGGATTAATAAAATATTTTTTATACTCTTCAAAAATATCAGCTGTTGTAGCTTCTTTTGATTTATACAAAAAAGATACTCCACCCCAAAAGTTCTCAATAATTGTATAGGCAATATTTTTAGCAAGAATATACTTTTTTACCTCCTCTTTTTCCAAAAAGTCAATAATAGTTTGTAGATAGTGTATTTGTTCATGGATTTCATTTTGAATATCTGAAACGGTTTGATTCTTTTTTAACTTCAGCTTTTTTAGCTTTTTTTCCATCTCTATTAAATCTACTTCCGTACAAGACATCATTTTATATGCAGCTGTATAACTATTACTTTTAAGATTCTTTTTTGCTCTTTCAATATATTTATTCCAATCTTCTATTGTCTTATCATCCCATTCTTTTTTATAAAGAAAATCCTTTCCCTTTGTTATAATAAAAGTATATGATAACAGTTCTTTATACCTGTTTGCGAAATAATCAAAATAATAATGATGGAAATTTTCTAAGATTGATATGTCAAATTCTACATAGTTATTAACACATTTGTAAGAGGTAATATTGGCATCCTTTAAGATATTCACAAAGCCCGTAATCCCAGCATTTAAAAGCGCATCAGCAGTCTCTATTCTTACTATTGTCACTATCCATTCTCACCTCCTCTCAAGTTATAAAACATCTATACAGCCAAATCCTTGGTTACTCCGAAGTGCTATACCCTCCGAATAGAATATTCTTAAATCACGAGGATCACCTTCTAACAAAAATCGGCCAGTATTTCCTGTAAAATATAAATCTCCTGATGATTGATGTAAATTTTCTTTCACTACACTTTTTTTCATCTGATGTTTTAGTATTTTAATTGGCTGGTATAAAGTTCTTCCATATTTACTCTGCATTATTTTTGAACTAATTATATTTAATTCGTCTTCAAAATTATCATCACCGACAAGCAATGGTTTTCGCTCTTTTGATTCCACTAGAATTGGTGAAAGCGTCTTAAACCAGACTTGCGATTGAACAATTGGCTTTTCTTTTACCATCTTCATTCCCGTAAATTTCATGACTCTTCCTTTATAGGAGTATTCTCTCTTTTGTTGTATGCCATTGATGAGGTAAATCATCATTTCCATATTCGTACTAGATACCGTTAAATTTAATTCTTCTGAAACAATTAAGTCACCATCTATTCGAATATTCGGAAAATAAGGAGCAAAAGAAAATCTTTTTGTTTCTTTTTCCCTTTCAACAAAAAAAGACTGATAAAACTCTTCTGATTGCGATCGGGTTATTTCCTTTATGAACGACAATAGTAATAGCCGATACTTTATTGGAAAGTACTCGATTTGAAAACTAAATACACATCTCATTTTATCACCCCATTTAATATTAATTGATATTATTTTATACCAATAAATGGAAATATACAAGCATTTGTAAAAATTTATTTATATTATAAAGGACAGACTGACAAAAGCCGTCAGCGAACAAATGTTTTTTTAAATAAAAAATAAGTAGGGTATTGGCTCCCCTACTTAAGTTCCTGCTAAAATTACTGTCTACTTATGAATCCCACTGCGTTCAAATAAAATTAATTCTTAATCAAATAATACTAAATATTTATATCCCAGGAACGTTCAGATAAAAATTAATTATCATAAATATCCAATAACTTTTTAAATTCATTCTTTAACTGTTCTCTTATGTGATTAGGCTCTATTACTTCAGCATCCATTCCATATTTCCTGACCCAACGTAAAAATAATTTACTCATTGTTTCAATAGTTAGAATTACTGAACCATCTTCCTCTTCTTCTATTATAGCATTCTTATCATAAAACTCTTTTTCCTTTATATATTTCCCTACTTTTTTACTAAATCGTACAACGAATTTATTTATTTCATCTGTACGATCCATTTTCCAATTGGATAGGTGCTGAACAATAGAAAAACTCTCTTGGAACACATATATTCGTTTTTCTATTTGCCATGCTTTAATACGATCCATACGAAAATTGCGAAAATCCTTTTTTTCATGACAATACGCCACTATATAATAATGATCATCTCTATCGATAAGATAATAGGGATCAATTAATCTTTTCGTTTCTATTGCATTAGTCGGACTATAATAAGTAATCATTATACTTCTTCTTTTTTCAATAGCCTTTACAAGTGAAATCATTAAATTTTCGTCATAGATATCTCGATAAAGAAAATGGTGTAATACTCGCTCACTAATTACCTTATTCCATCTTTCTTCTTTGCTAGTTTTATTTCTACCAACCTTATATTCTATTTGCATCGAGTTTGCTGAAATCACCTGTTGCTTTGGAAGTGCTTGTGTTAATAAAAGTGAGAGCCATTCTCTATCCGTTAGACCAACATTATGTTTAGCTGGCTTTTCCATTAATAGATAGCCTTTTTTCTCCGTATGAAAATAGAAACCTACTGTCTCTAATTCTCTCATATCTCGGTAAATATTCCGTTTTGATGTCTTTGTAAGATGAGCCAATTCCTCTGCTGTTACATAATTCCCAGCATTAAGGAAATCAATAATTTTAAAAAGTCTTTCCACCTTATTCATTTTCATCTAAAACAGCTCCTAAAATAAATTCCTCTTTACCACTAAATATAATATACTATAGATAATAAAGTCCTGTCTCAAAACAGTAATTAACTATATTAAGACGTACGAATATATTATAATTATTATAATTAAAGTATAAATCTGCAGTAAACCTATTTTCATTTAAATTTGCTTCAAACATAGAAGCGACAAGGGTTTGAATAGTTTTTTATAAAAAGCAGGGATACACGACTATAGGTTCACTGCAAAGTGGATAAATATTATTAAAACAACAATTGCCTTAAAGCCTTGATACATATAGGGTTTTCTCATAATAAATTTGAGGCTTTTATCTGAACGTAGTGGGATATAAATTTGTTATTTTCTCTTTCTACTAAAATAGTAAGAAGTTCTTTTATCTGAACGTAGTGGGATATAAATTCGAGTAAACCGTCAAGACAAATACAAGACAACGATCTTTTATCTGAACGTAGTGGGATATAAATCGGAGACAACTTCGACGCTAATATTCAAAAGGTAGTCTTTTATCTGAACGTAGTGGGATATAAATTTTTAATTGCTCGTAATAAGTTGCCTCTGCACGAGAGTCTTTTATCTGAACGTAGTGGGATATAAATTAGCAAACGAATCATGGTCTAACATCGTGCCAAAAGACTTTTATCTGAACGTAGTGGGATATAAATAGTTGCGCCAACAACTAGACAAATAATTCGTTCTTTCTTTTATCTGAACGTAGTGGGATATAAATATCTTAAATTGCTTTTTAGATTGAACTGTTTGGATTCTTTTATCTGAACGTAGTGGGATATAAATAAGAGAATTTGGCTTGATAAGACACTTGGATGGTCAGCTTTTATCTGAACGTAGTGGGATATAAATGCAGGAGTAGCAGTGGCAACTTTCACACTTGCGATACTTTTATCTGAACGTAGTGGGATATAAATTGTAGTTTGCATTTGGTGACCATTTTTGTCTTTTGACTTTTATCTGAACGTAGTGGGATATAAATCTGTGCAGCGAGTTTATTTCGTTCTTCCAATTTTCCCTTTTATCTGAACGTAGTGGGATATAAATGCATTAAATAAAACAATTATGCACTAACCTTGCACTTCTTTTATCTGAACGTAGTGGGATATAAATTGGGAAGACAAGACATGATTTCAACCCTTGAAGACACTTTTATCTGAACGTAGTGGGATATAAATAAATAAGTTTAGCTTGAACATCTAAATCAATTCGATCCTTTTATCTGAACGTAGTGGGATATAAATGTATTGTTTTTCGGTCAGAGTGTAGTAATTTTAAACTTTTATCTGAACGTAGTGGGATATAAATGATGATTGATCTTGGAAAGAATAGCGTTTTACACCCTTTTATCTGAACGTAGTGGGATATAAATGAAACATAATGCTGAATAGTGATTCGATGTCTTAAATTCTTTTATCTGAACGTAGTGGGATATAAATATGGAGTCACGTTCATAGTAGATGAATCAATTTTGGAACTTTTATCTGAACGTAGTGGGATATAAATATTTGTTCTTCACGGAATGCTGCAGAAATTTGCCCTTCTTTTATCTGAACGTAGTGGGATATAAATTTGGATAGTGCATATCAATAGACTATCAACCAGATAACTTTTATCTGAACGTAGTGGGATATAAATGCGTCTTATCAATCGGAATATAAAGTGTTTTTCCTTCTCTTTTATCTGAACGTAGTGGGATATAAATAGGATGGACTTGGGTGCGGAACATATACTTGGTCATAAACTTTTATCTGAACGTAGTGGGATATAAATATTATGTATCAGAAATTTTTAAAATCACTAGATGTTACTTTTATCTGAACGTAGTGGGATATAAATCAGTTATTGTTACTTTGCTAGGTAATTCATTAAGCTTAAACTTTTATCTGAACGTAGTGGGATATAAATCCTGTAATTTCTTGTGTAGTCCATGATGGAAATATTCCCTTTTATCTGAACGTAGTGGGATATAAATATACGATAGCGTAGAAGAAAAAACAGTTAAGCCGGCAGCTTTTATCTGAACGTAGTGGGATATAAATATAGAAAAGAAGCAGGTACGCCCAACGGTGCGTTTGCGACTTTTATCTGAACGTAGTGGGATATAAATCTTGTATCATCCTCACTTTCTAGGTCAGCTAAAGTTGCCTTTTATCTGAACGTAGTGGGATATAAATTTTCTTAAAGATACTCTTTTTCTTTTTTGTCTCTGCCCTTTTATCTGAACGTAGTGGGATATAAATGGAACTTCCGTTAAATCGAAATACTTTTCCTGTATCTCCTTTTATCTGAACGTAGTGGGATATAAATAGAGAAGTAATCACAGTAGGCGAAATGATGGAAGGGACTTTTATCTGAACGTAGTGGGATATAAATGGAGTTTATTGATTACACTATCATTAACTATCTCTCCTTTTATCTGAACGTAGTGGGATATAAATGAATATCGTGCTGCTTTTATGGATTACGTAACTAAACTTTTATCTGAACGTAGTGGGATATAAATGTAACTATGATTATATCAAGCGATCATCCATCTATGACAACTTTTATCTGAACGTAGTGGGATATAAATAAGGAAGTGAAAAAGGGAACTTCGTAGTAAATAAAGTTTCTTTTATCTGAACGTAGTGGGATATAAATTTTATAAACACACATAAACAATGAAATTTTAAAAATCTTTTATCTGAACGTAGTGGGATATAAATGTTCCAATATTGATGTATTCCCCTTTGAGATCCATCTTTTATCTGAACGTAGTGGGATATAAATACGTGCTACATACCAAATAGCTACAGCAGATAAATAAGCTTTTATCTGAACGTAGTGGGATATAAATGCAAATGGTGGTGGCTTATCTACAACTTGAACTTTTCTTTTATCTGAACGTAGTGGGATATAAATCGTTCTGGGGATAGTCAGCTTGCTAGGATTGATTACTTTTATCTGAACGTAGTGGGATATAAATAAGGCAACGAAAACAGTGACAAAGACAACCACTGCCACTTTTATCTGAACGTAGTGGGATATAAATCCAGCAACGGAAGCAACGTCGCCTAGTAAACTAGTAGCTTTTATCTGAACGTAGTGGGATATAAATATGATTACAGGAGAAGGAGATTACAGAAGAATTTCTGCTTTTATCTGAACGTAGTGGGATATAAATCTGTCTTTTGTAGAGTTAGGGTATTGTCTCTTCTCCTTTTATCTGAACGTAGTGGGATATAAATTTACAATAGGGGTCTCAATGTGTAGCATGTCTGTACTTTTATCTGAACGTAGTGGGATATAAATTGTTGATACTTTAATTCCTTTTTTAGCTGCGAATCTCTTTTATCTGAACGTAGTGGGATATAAATTCAATTACTCATCCTCTCTAAAGTTATATAACTAATCTTTTATCTGAACGTAGTGGGATATAAATCTTTGACATACACATTCTTTACGGTTAATCCTTTAACTTTTATCTGAACGTAGTGGGATATAAATCTGATACGAGAAACTACTTTCAATAAAGAACAATATCTTTTATCTGAACGTAGTGGGATATAAATGTCGCTCCAAGTCCCGCAAATGCACCACTCCACAGACGTCTTTTATCTGAACGTAGTGGGATATAAATCCAAGCAGTGGTGGTGGAACGACTGCCACTTCATCATCCTTTTATCTGAACGTAGTGGGATATAAATAAGAAGGGAAGACGATGAGTCTATAAATTCCCCACCCTTTTATCTGAACGTAGTGGGATATAAATTGAAGGACAACGGAGGTTTGTTGGAGAAGTTGAAGGACTTTTATCTGAACGTAGTGGGATATAAATGGATTTCTAAATAACTCCCCGTCCTGTGGAGGATATTCTTTTATCTGAACGTAGTGGGATATAAATTAAGGAGTAACTATCTTTGTTTCATAATTACCTGGATCTTTTATCTGAACGTAGTGGGATATAAATGCAACACCAGCCATCAAAATTGATGAAGCGATTGAGCTTTTATCTGAACGTAGTGGGATATAAATAAGTCTCTCAGTTTGTCTAATTTTCTAAAAATAGTCTTTTATCTGAACGTAGTGGGATATAAATTAGGAATTTATAATCCTAGTCTAGTACCAGGATCAACTTTTATCTGAACGTAGTGGGATATAAATATTTCATCTTTTTCTATTATTTGCTTTAGACTTACTCCTTTTATCTGAACGTAGTGGGATATAAATTTTCGTATCATCTTTAATTTCCTTTAATGTATCTTTGCTTTTATCTGAACGTAGTGGGATATAAATGATTTTATGATTAGTCTTTTATCCTTCTGAGCGAATCTTCTTTTATCTGAACGTAGTGGGATATAAATAAGGAAGTATCGAAGGTTTAGAAGGGACAACGGATCTTTTATCTGAACGTAGTGGGATATAAATCTAGATGGCTTAGAAGGAGTAGTAACAATCTCTGCCTTTTATCTGAACGTAGTGGGATATAAATTGTATAATAAAATCGCTTGCATTATTAGGATATATGCCTCTTTTATCTGAACGTAGTGGGATATAAATATGCGATGTCATCAACACTATTTCAGCACTTGTCATCTTTTATCTGAACGTAGTGGGATATAAATTTTTTTGACGTTCCAATTCTTTTTGGCGTGCTTGTTCCCTTTTATCTGAACGTAGTGGGATATAAATAAGCAATAAATAATACGATTGTTCTAATTAAAGTACCCTTTTATCTGAACGTAGTGGGATATAAATTAAGAATGAACATGATGAGCAGTAATTGAACCTACACCCTTTTATCTGAACGTAGTGGGATATAAATATTAACGCAACAATTAGTGCATTAGTAATCGATCGCCCTTTTATCTGAACGTAGTGGGATATAAATTTTTTACCGTTAGTATCAGCATAACAAGATGATAATTCTTTTATCTGAACGTAGTGGGATATAAATCTTTTAATTCCTTTTAAAAAGTTATCTGTTTTTGTACTTTTATCTGAACTTAGTGGGATATAAATAGGTCCAGAATCGATTGAAGGAGCTAGGCTATAAAGTCTTTTATCTGAACGTAGTGGGATATAAATATTTAGCGAAAGGTGCAATTAATCACGTTACATCATTCTTTTATCTGAACGTAGTGGGATATAAATTGTTGATACTTTAATTCCTTTTTTACCTGCGAATTTACCTTTTATCTGAACGTAGTGGGATATAAATCTGCTTGTGGACTTAACTACTGCTCCGCCACCTTTTACTTTTATCTGAACGTAGTGGGATATAAATTAAGGCTGTTAGGGTCTTCGAAACGAGTGTCTGCCCACTTTTATCTGAACGTAGTGGGATATAAATCATAATTCGTTGAACGTCTTTTCATAACTTATTCCACTTTTATCTGAACGTAGTGGGATATAAATTCTGGAATTTATCTTTCGCTAATCCTGTTATTCTAGCTTTTATCTGAACGTAGTGGGATATAAATTCGGATGTCTCTTGAATATCTGTTTCGATACACCACTTTTATCTGAACGTAGTGGGATATAAATTGTATCCATCATTGCTGAATTACCTTGATAAGAACCTTTTATCTGAACGTAGTGGGATATAAATGTGTCAGAGAGACGTTCCAAGGCTCTCCTGTTACGCTTTTATCTGAACGTAGTGGGATATAAATACATCGGAACAACATTATATTTTCTACACACGTATAAAACTTTTATCTGAACGTAGTGGGATATAAATAGGGTATGATTGAGTATCCCATGTCCATTGGTAATCAACTTTTATCTGAACGTAGTGGGATATAAATAGTTTTTTAGGTCATTAACAGTCAAAGGAGTGACATCTTTTATCTGAACGTAGTGGGATATAAATATGGAAGTTCAATTAAAAGGACTATCCATTCCACACTTTTATCTGAACGTAGTGGGATATAAATGTTTTTAAGGCTGCTTTGGAATATGCTAAAGCAAACAACTTTTATCTGAACGTAGTGGGATATAAATTAGGAAATAAGGGCGGAGCGCCATACGGAAACGAAAACTTTTATCTGAACGTAGTGGGATATAAATTAAAAGGTTATTTCAGTGGATTAAAGCTGAAACTTCCTTTTATCTGAACGTAGTGGGATATAAATACACTAAGTACCCCTGTTAATGGACTAGAATCACCTTCTTTTATCTGAACGTAGTGGGATATAAATGAAGTTAAACACAATACAGATACTATCGAAAACCGCTTTTATCTGAACGTAGTGGGATATAAATGAAGCAACAGTGATATCGTCTTGTAATAAATAACGGCCTTTTATCTGAACGTAGTGGGATATAAATACCCATTGCATTGGTTGTATCATATACTTCTGTGGCTGCTTTTATCTGAACGTAGTGGGATATAAATTAAGCAAAAAGGCTAGTGATATTTTAGCTGAATTTAACTTTTATCTGAACGTAGTGGGATATAAATGTCTTTTCTTTCGCTAGGTTTTACATTCCAGTCGCGCTTTTATCTGAACGTAGTGGGATATAAATTGCAAATACAAACTATATGTACTTATCGCATTCGTCTTTTATCTGAACGTAGTGGGATATAAATAGTAGTAAAATTCAAATTTAGAATCTCATCAGGAATTCTTTTATCTGAACGTAGTGGGATATAAATTTTTCCATGCTCTTCCCCGTCCACATTGGGTTCAATTCTTTTATCTGAACGTAGTGGGATATAAATACGGTCAGACATTTATACTTGAAAAGTCACTTTGTTCTTTTATCTGAACGTAGTGGGATATAAATTCGGAACTAATTTATCAGCTAATTTTTCAATACTTTCATCTTTTATCTGAACGTAGTGGGATATAAATAAACGATACACAAGCGAAAATAGTAAAAGGCATTAACCTTTTATCTGAACGTAGTGGGATATAAATAAAGCAGTGAGTGCTGGATGTGGATATTTAATCCACTTTTATCTGAACGTAGTGGGATATAAATTAGGAATTAACTTTTCTTGTCTAGGAACTTTAATTCCTTTTATCTGAACGTAGTGGGATATAAATAATTAAATATTACTGTAACTAGATAAGGAGTGTGTTCTTTTATCTGAACGTAGTGGGATATAAATTTAATATACAATTCTTTTGGATGTGAATACTCAATAACCTTTTATCTGAACGTAGTGGGATATAAATTTTTTTATGTTTCTGTTGATTACTGACAGTGTAAGCCTTTTATCTGAACGTAGTGGGATATAAATAAGTTATGGGCGTTTAAAAAGGAGCATTCCTGTTAGAAGGATTTTCGGGGACTTGAACAAAAAGAGCCCTCTTGGTATGATGCGGGGTGTCAAATCGTCGACGAAATGA
>NZ_JBQHVO010000017.1:0-69976 GCF_052064465.1 Niallia sp. HCP3S3_B10
TTAAACACTGTCAAGCAACATATTTAATAGACCATAGACGCAATACAACTAACGATTTGCACTTATTTTTTTGGTGCGAAAGTTGAGTTAATTGCTTTAAATGAGTACTGTTAAATGGGGAAATTTCCATTTAAATAGAGGTAATAAGAATTCTATGCCACTTAAAGTGCGTTTTTAATTTGATCAAGGGACACTTCATTTTGGGTTTCACGAGGCAAACATTTAATTTATTAGATAAATAAGAAAAAAATGGATATAATAACAAATTAATCCTTGATAATTTATCCAAATTAAGGTAAAATGTAAGAGTAAATTAATTTAATAGTAGACGAAACCCGTAGACACACCCTAAGTGTGCCTGCGGGTTTTTTTGTCGTAATTTTTTTAAAAATTTAAAAGTTAAATTTTAAAGGGGGAAGAGTATGTTTAATTGTTTAAAAAATTATTTTAATGTGGAAAAAAGGGAGATTTATGTTGGGTTTAAGTTTGTCATTAAAAGGGTGTATCGTGAAAAAATAGTTTATTTAAAATGTGAAGTTATTTCAAATTCACATCCAAATTTTTACTTAGTAAAAGTTCAATCAAATTATAATAATACCGTTTATACAAAAACGATTCATAAAGATGATTTTCCTGAAAATTTTTATGAAAATATGATTCTTTCCTATAAGAATTTAACTTTCATTTAACAATTAAATAATCCCTGTTCTTTTTAGAGCAGGGATATAAAACTTATTCCCCCTAAAAATAAAAATGAGGTGAACAGAATGTTTGAAAATGCTGTTGTCATCGCGATATTTAAAAAAGAAAGTAAGAGAATGGTTTTAAAAATTGATTACGTAAAGGCTTTAGATCATTTTTGGTTAGAAACAGAGGATGAAAATGGCAGCCTTATTGAAAAATCAGAGGTTGTGATTGAATGGAGTGAATGTAAGAAATTGTTAGAGCGATATAAAGTCATATACTTAGAAAAAGAATATATGAATCCGGAATTTTATCAATTATTCTATGATACTTTCTACCAAATCAATTATAGCTCATTTTCTCCCCAGCAGCGGATTCTGTATATTCTTCGTTTATTCTACAATAAAACAAAAATAAAAAAGAAAAGGATTCTTGAAAAGTTTAGTATGAGTGATATGCAATTTACTCGAGATTTAAGGGAGCTACGAAAGTTCTTGGCTGAGGAAGGAAAAGGAATTAAATATAATCGCTTGGATGATGTATATGAATTAGTTGAATTAATTTAAAAATGTTTTATAAAGATCAGGGCACCACTGACTCCTTCATCAACACGGTATGTTTATCTAAAATTTATAATACTATTATAAAAATTGAAAATAAAGAGAGGGGAAAAACGATGATATCAAGTGAATATGGTATTAAATTTGTGTGGGATCAATGGAGAAATGACAGATTAAGAGATGAACGAATCACATTTAATGCTAATAACCGTGTATTTAGTAAATATTTCATTCCAATACATTCAAAAATGCTTGTTTATGTATTAGGGAGTGTTCAACAATTGCAGGGGGTGTATGAAGTAACTGGAGATTATCGTTATTCAGGAGATCCAAGATTTAACGTTGAATTACCAGTGAGGCTTTTATTGGATAAAGAGATTGGTTTGGCAACTAGTGATATTAAAAGACACATTTCCTCCTTTAACCCTTCTACACAGGGTATCAGTTATCAGGCAATCAGTAAGCGTATATTTGATAAATTATTGAGCGATCTCAAAAACAAGTAGTATCCGTTTTTTTAAAGATAAAATCAATTGGAGATCAATAATGTACGTTGATCTCAGTTTTATCATTAATAGTAGTTAAATTATAGAAAGTTCATGAAAAGGAGAGGATACTTTGGGTAAAAAGATATTAAAGGTTCTGGATGATTTTTATCAAAAAACTATGGCTGAAGGTGATGAAATTCATTTAATGGAAGGCAAGATAAAAATTTTAGATTTGAATTTCAAAAATGAATTTGGAAATTTCATTCTCTGTGAGTATATCGATCAGGAATCTAATGAGGAAGATCCAAAAGATAAAATCGTCAACCTCGGTCATCTCGCACACTCTAATCATACTTTTGAAATTGTTGGTACCATTCATGTACCTGGCTATCGAAACCTCTTAGCTGGAATAGGGTTCTATGTATATCACCGAAACTCCAAGGTTACAAAAGGCTATTCTTTTCAGGAAACATGGGACATTGTTTACCGATATGGAGCTACAAATGCTATGGCTTCTTCCAGTCAATCAGGAATCTTTTTTAGTAAATTGATAGATTCTGTTGAAGGGCTTCCCTCATTAGATTCTTTCTATTGGAAAAAGAATGCTTATGATGAAAATGGAAAACCATATGCACCGCTTTCTAAAAAAGCTGAAATAGAGTTAAGAAGGGGAATGCGATATGCAGCAAGGTCATTAATCAATGATAGTATCCGAAAAACATATTCTCCACCGACTAATTTGAAACAAATAGAGAAACTTGCAACCATGATAAGGGATGCAAAAAAGATAACTGTTTTAGCTGGTGCAGGTTTAAGCACCAATAGTGGAATTCCTGACTATCGATCCCCTTCTCTTGGACTTTGGAAGAAAAATCCTGCGATTCTGCAAGATTTAAATGAAGAAACATTTTTAAATGATCCTTACGCATTTTGGGGAAGCTTTTATACATTACTTCAATCCTCCTTACAGCATGTCACCCCATTTCTAAACCATGAAGCATTAGTTGCGACAATACAAGCAATAGAGCCTAATCAGGGACATCGATTTTTCTCGTGGCTTGAAAAAGACATGGGTAAAGATATAACAATTATTACGCAAAATGTAGACGGGTTATCTCAAAAAGCTGGAAACATACATGTTATTGAAATGCATGGAAATATATTTACATGTTCATGTCCAAGTTGTGATAAATCCTATGAGTTGAGCCAGCTTCTAAAGGAAAAACGAATCCCGACATGTAGCTGCGAGACTGTATTAAGACCAAATGTCGTATTTTTTGGTGATCAAGTTCATGATTTTGAGATGGCTCAAAAAGCAGTGAGTGATGCAGATTTAGTATTAGCTGTAGGAACTTCTTTACAAGTATCTCCTTTTAATCAATTACCGAACTACCTAGAAAATGAGGCTAAATTTGTCCTAATTAATGGTACAAAAACGGAAATGGAGGATATGTTTGGTCTTGAGGTGTTGGGAGATATATCGAATATTTGCTATAAAGTGAAAGAACAACTTAAAGGATAAATGGGTTTTGAACAAGATTTACGAAGAAATTTTAAAATTATTTACATCAAAAAACGCACAAATAATTTCAGTGTACTGCAAAAATTTTATGAAAAAAGCGAGGGAGCTTGTGGGGGGCAGCCTCCTCGTGTTGTGGTCAGTGATAGTACGGATCTGAGTATTAATACGTTTATGGAAGTTCTAAAGAAAACAAGTCTGCAATTAATGGATAAAGGCGGTTAGTACAGCAACATTTGGTGTTGATATGATGGGTAAAATATGTTCATGAAACCAATATGTAAGGGGGAAGCAATTTGTTAAATAGAATAAAAGGTGGATTAATTGGACTCGCTGTTGGCGATGCATTAGGTGGAACTACTGAATTTATGTCGCCAGATGAAATTATAAGAGTTCACGGAAGAGTGACAGATATAATTGGTGGTGGAGTTTGGGACCTTGAACCAGGAGAAACCACAGATGACACGGCGATGACCATTGCCGTAGCAAAAGGAATAATTGAAAACTCTAAAAATCCCATTGAAGCTATTGGCCGATATTTTTTAGACTGGTTTAACACAAACCCTAAGGATGTTGGGATAACTATTCAAATTGCTTTTTACAAATATAAAGAAGACTGGGCAGAAGCGGCAAAAGAGGCTCATTTTGCGCTTGATGAAAAAAGTGCCGGTAATGGCAGTCTTATGAGATGTCTCCCTATTGCATTAGCATATACAGATCTGAAAAAAATGGAAGAAATCACATACCTTCAATCAAAGATGACTCATTTTGATGATGAAGCGGCTCATACTTGTATTATTTACAATCGAATTGCATACAGACTTTTACATGGAGAAGACTTAAAGGAAGTTATAGAACAGGAAGCAAGAAATACCATTTATGAAAAGGAATTGTATGAAAAACCTAATTGTCCAGCTGATGGATATGTTGTCCATACGATGAAATGGGTTCTATATTGGCTGTTAACTTGTAAAACCTATAGAGATGTTGTTGTAGAAGCAACGAATCTTGGCGGGGACAGTGATACCATCGCTGCAATAGCTGGAGGATTAAAAGGAATAGAAGTAGGATGGAGCAATCTGCCTCAAGAGTATGAAGGGAAACTAAAAAATAAAGCAGAGCTCATAGAGTTAAGCCATTTACTTTTTTTCACTAGAGGTTGTAATACAGCATCTATAAAAAATGAAAAAGACCACTATATTTCGAATTTGAAGAGAAACACAAAGACATTAATAAAACTCATTGAACATCAGGCACCTACTAGTGAGCAAAATGAACTAATGAATCAAATTCAGAAGGACATATACTTAACAAGAATAATTTTCAATGAAGATGATCCCAAAGAGAAAAAATCGTGGCTAGATATGGAAATACGCTATAGACGATCAAGAAGATTAGCAGATTTAGGTGCACCTAGCATCATTAAACAACATGAATTAACATGGTTATACATCATGATTCACCACTTTGACCTCACTTTGAAGAGAATCAAACCAAGATTCTCAAAGGAACAACTAGAAGAATTAGCAGCATGGAGACAGCTGGAAGAAAGCATGCAAGATTAGAAATTGGGGAAACGGAAGGGCGTGTTTCTTGTTCCAAACTTCAGTCGGGATATTTTGTTTTTTACTTACCTGATTAAGATGAAAATATATTATTCAGTAGAGTGAAGGATTTATTAAGCTGAGAAGAGCGGTGGCAATATGAGCAATTGGATGAGTTGTCACGCAGGTTGTGGATACCGAGACACCTCTGATTATGGTTGGTATGTATGTACTAAGTGTGGAAGAAGAATTTGTTTTACTTGTGCAGCAAAAGAACATTTTTGTTCAGATTGTAAGTTTGGAATGTTAGAGCCTTTATCTAAATAAATTATAGATGAGGTAAATTATTGTTTTGAGTAATAATGGTACGTTGATCCGTTCTTTATGTAAAAAAGAGTATTTTTTGATCAAAAATTGGTTAAGATTTTTTTCAATTTCTTACTGAATTATGAGAACTTTAATGATTAAACCTTACTCTCTAAGAATTTTTACTAAGGAATAGTATGAAATAAATAAGGCTCAAATCTTTTTGTACAGAGGGATTTGGGCTTTTCTTTTATTTTCAGACAGTTTAATTTTTCTATCAATGTTTGAGGGGGAAAAATAATACCTTCAGTTGATTCTTCAATAGGAGTTAAAAATATTTTACTGGTATGATTTTAAATTTATATATGATATTTCTCCTTCTTGGTTATCTTATAAATAGAAGCAAGAAGGAGTGAATGAATTGGCTAAGCGCAGGAAATATAAAAGAAGGAAAAAGGGGATTTTACCGAATATTGTAATTGTGATTTTTGGCATTTATTTATTATTCATGTTTATCATTCAATTCACTGTTCAAGTTATAAATGATATGAAAACAATGATAAGTTCTTTAGGTATAAAAGAATGGGCATGTATTCTACTATTTGCTGCGTTTCTTTATTTTTTATATCACCTTGCAAAAGTAAAGGAAAAGAAATATCAAGAATGGAGAATGCAAGAACGTAAAAGAGAATTAGAAGAATATAAAAAACGACAAATACAACAAATGCAAGATAAAGCAAAGCTAGATGAAATAAAAAACATGGATGCATTTGAATTTGAACGATTTATTAAAGAAATGTTTGAACTAATCGGTTACAAAGGAAAGCTAACTCCAAAAACAAATGATGGCGGAAAAGATATTATTTTAAAGGATGGCAAAGATATTCTTTTAGTAGAATGTAAAAGATACACCTCCAAAAAGGTATCTAGAACGGAGATACAGAAACTGCATAGTGCGATTATAGATATGAATGCAAAGAAGGGATATTTTGTTACGACAAGTGAGTATTCCAAATATGCAATTGATTATGCAGCCAATAAAGAAATCGAGCTAATTAATGGAGACCAATTAATCAATATGCTTAAAAATATTAATAGGGAACGAGAGCGGTATGAATCACTAAGGGAAGATACTTTGGGAGCGGAAAAAATAATAGTTTATTTTTAATTTTTTATGATCTTTTTTTTCTGAATAAATATTCCTCTTCTAGTGTTTTGTTTTATTTTTGTCTAAATAGATAAATCAGCATAGAAGCAGATGAATATAATGGAATTCGTAGAATAGGTTAAAGGAAGTAGGAAAAATAAATAAAAAATAAAGCCACCAGTCAGCTGTCAGATTATTTTAGATTGGAGTAATCAATATGACAAACTCTAAATATACAGAGGAACAAATAAAAAAGGCAATGAATAATGCAAAAGCAAGTTTAGAAATAGAAGGTTATATAGTTAAGAAAGAATATGAAGAACTTGTTCGTAAAAGTTTACTTGGAGAAATTTCAGAAGAGGAATTTCAAGAATGTGCAAAAAAGCTAGTGTTGAAATCGAAGCGCTGCTAACGATAAACAATAAGATGTTGTTCTAAAAGTTTTTTCTTGGGTATAGCCCTTTTTCAAGCATTTAAATTAGAGATTTATTACTGTGTACAATATGCTATATGATAAAATTATGTAGGCTGGTTCAATTAAGCATTTTTGAATAGGAAAAGAAATTTAATTTTGATCCAATTTGGAAATAGGTATAATCTTTCTTCGCTGCCATGTTCAAAATTGGCAAAGAAGAGTCTTGTTTTTGAATAATGGTAGGACTTCAATTGAAAATTCAACAGCCTAGGTTATCAGCTTTTAATAATGAGCCAGTAATAAATTGATTTTGTGTTCCTATTTGTGATGATAGTTTGGTTTTAATTGACCATTTTTTATGATCGTTTTTTATAGCTCCATAAGCTGCACATTTTTGTCTGTTCCCAAGAAACTATTTTGCTCTCTAAATACTCCTTTTTTCCGTTTCTTATCTAATGGTGTTTCTATTTGTTAAAGGGTTTTTTTGAATCTTTTCAGCAGAAATGGGGGCTTGTAGATTCCATTTTATGTAAAAAATATACTCTGATAAAATGTTTTCTAATGGCCTCCACCGTGGCATCCATATGGCAACAAACTTAAAATAAACAGAAATAATTTATAATTACTGAAGAAAACAAAAAACCGCAAACCCCTTGATACATAAGGATTTGCAGTAACTATCGGTAACTCTAAATAATGAACAAGAATACAAGACTCGCCTTTGACAGGCAAGGGGTCACTGGTTCGAACCCAGTACAGGTCATTCATTACAGGAGGCTCAAATCCTTTTTTATTACGGGATTTGAGCTTTTTCTATTTTCTATTCAGATGGAACAAGTTCGTTTTCTTGGTCATAAAAATAAAAAGACCTCCTTGGTTTAAAACTGGAGGCGGATTGTGTTAACTGAATAGTTTTTTAGCATTATCCAGAATATTTATTTGGAGTAATAGAGTAATGATAAATCCCAATATCTTCATCTATAAAACCTCTTTTTTGAGCTGCTTTAAGAGTATGAAACATATTTTCTCTTCCCACTCCATTATCAGTATGCAGGTAGATTTTATCAGCACGCAACCCGTTTTCACACATGTATTTCACAAATCATACCCAGTAGGCAATAGATGGCCATCTGAATCTTCTCCTAAGTCATGATCAAGAGAGAGGATATGAATTTTATAATTTTTAAGATAATCTATAGCTTCTTCCATATTTCTTGCAATTGTATAGCCGATTGGACAGTCTCTTAAATCATCGACGTATAGATTGATTATGTTCATGGGAAACAACCTCTCTAATATAATTGTTATTTGGATAAAATTGTTTAAATGTAATCTCTCCTAGTATAAATGCACATTGCTATATTTAATAGTAATACAATTGGTGGTCAATCCAATTTAAGTTAAACTAGATTGACTATCAAAGTATTAAGAAACAGGGCAAGCAGAGAGTAAAAGTAACTTCTAGCCTAGATAATAGGGAGGAAGTTATAACAAAAAATCAAAACCACCGTCTTCTATTTAAAGTATTTAAAGGAACATTTGGACCTAGATAAGGATAATATGCTTGGGTTCCTTGTGGTCTGGGAGCGATCTTGAACATTTGGCCACCTATCATGTAGTAATAACTATCTCCATTTCCTAACATCTGTTGATTCCAAGCTCCATATGTTGGCTGAGGAAAGTTTTGATAAATCACTCCGTTAAGCCCAGTAATGACTGTTGGTTGCATAAGTGAACCTCCTTCATTTTTTGCTTTTATAATATGTAAATCATCTTAGTTAGTTGGTTGTCCATCATTAAATAGGTTTTTGCGTTATTAAAATAACGGTTACTTAAATATTAATAAGGGAAGTAATTTTCATTGTCCCATAAACAAATAATCTCCTCATCTCAATTGTTTTCTCGCTCCTCTTGAATTTCACGTAATTGAGAAATAGTCACTAGTTGATATCCTTCCTTTGTTAGCTTCTCAATAATTTCTACGGCAGCATCAGCACTTATATCGTAAATATCATGGAGGAGAATAATACTTTCATCCTTTGCTTCTTTCATGACCTTTTCCACAATTTTCTTTTTTGTTGGCTGTTTCCAGTCTTCTGGATCAATGGTCCAAAGAACGATTTCTTTGTCAAGTTCTTTTTTAATTTCCTTTTGCATTGCTCCATATGGAGGACGAATAATTGTTGTTTCCAATCCTGTTATTTCTTTTAGTAAGGTATCTGTATCTTGGAACTCTTTTAAAGCCTTTTTCATTGTCATTTTAGTTAGAAGAGGGTGATCCCAAGAATGGTTTCCGATTTCATGTCCTTCTTTGATAGTCTGCTGAATGATAGCAGGGTAATATTGAACCCGCTCGCCAAGAACAAAAAACGTTGCGTGACCGTTATTTTTCTTTAATGCGTTCAAGATTTTTTTTGTTGGTTTATTACTTGGTCCATCATCAAAAGTTAAGGCGATGACTTTTTTTGACGGATCAATTTTCGCTACATCTGGTAATTCTGTAGCCATTTTATTAGGAGTTGTTTCGGTAAGTTGATTATTATTTTTTTCATTATCTTGATAGATTGGCAACAATTTATCTTGTAAGATTTCTTTTTTGATAGCTAGTTCTTGAACTCCTTGCTCTATTGTAGCGACCTGATTTTCAGGGAAATAGAAAAGAATGAAATCATTTAGAACCGCAAAATTTTGAAAGTTTTCTTCTTTAGGAGCTGTTCCTAGTTTTAATAATCCTTCGTCAGCTGCAAGAACGTTATCCTTCATTAGTTCACAATAACTAATTTTTGAAAGGCTAAATAAATAATGGCTGTTTTCTTGGAAAAGATCTTTTAGTGTTAGCTGTTTATGTGTTTGTAAATCAAATGTTAAGCTTTCTGTTTTCGAAATTCCGTTAGTCCCTGTTATATATTCATAGGTTTCAAAAAGAATAGAGATGGTCTGCTTGCTGTAATGGGTGATTGAGTAAGAAATATGTAAGGAAGTTTCTTGTGTTTTTGGGACATTGGCTTTTTGAATATGCTGATCATATTCGATAATCTTATTTGCAATATATTGCTGTAATGAGGAAGTTATCGTTTTATCTGGAAGGATAGGATAACTAGTCCAGTACCCACCGTGCTTTTTGTCCTTTACATATGAATTTATTTCAATAGTTTTATAGTTTTTATCATATTGTATTTTTACCTCTGGTTTTTTGGCTGGCGGTTCAGCAGCTTTCTTTTTTTCACTTTCAAAAATTTTAAATCCAAAAAATAAAAGGCTGAGGCAAAAAAAGGATATTAAATATTTTCTCCATCTAAGGCTTTTCATGATGATTTAGCTCCTTGCTTGTAATCTATAAGTTGATCTCCATTATATAGACGTAATAGAAGGCAGATTGGTTTTACATTTAAAGAAATTTTTTGGGGGAATTTTTCCTAATGCAAAGCTGGGAATAATGACAAGGATTAAACTCAATTTTTCAGAAATATTAAGAATAAAAAATTTTCTTTAATAATGGGTTGATAAAAGAAAAAATTTTTCGTATAATAAAAACATCAAATGAAAACACTTTCAAACGTAAGGGAAAAGGGGTACAAAGATGGATGCCTATTTATTAATTATTGCATTACTTTCCATAGTTATTGTTATTTTAGGAGTTTCACTATTAAAGTGGCATGCTTTTATCAGTTTAACAGTAGCAAGTTTATTTCTAGCCATTTTTTCAGGATTATCTTTTGACAAGATTGTAAGCGCTTATGAAACTGGTGTAGGCGGCGTTTTAGGTCACTTAGTAGGAATATTAGCATTAGGGACTATTTTGGGGAAAATGCTTTCAGAATCTGGAGCAGGATTAAAAATTGCTAACTTTTTTGTAAACGTTTTTGGGGAAAAGAAATTACCATGGGCAATGTTTTTCTCTGGCTTTATTATCGGAATTCCCGTATTTTTTGAGGTTGGTATTTTAATATTATTGCCATTAGTTATATCTATTCAAAAAGCAACAAAGAAGAATATTCTATTGATAGCATTGCCTGGTATTGCTGGATTGTCAATCGTCCATGGCCTTGTTCCGCCACACCCTGGTGCGATTGCGGCAATCGGAATTTTTGATGCTAATTTAGGAACTGTATTATTATATTCACTGATTATTGCGTTACCTGCTGGAATCATTGGTGGACCATTATTTGCGAAGTGGATTAATAAGCGTGTTTTTCCAAAGGGAGAATCTTCTCTTATCACTGCAGAACCAATAGCACAAGATAAATTGCCAAGTACTGGCGTATCATTTTTATCTATTTTATTACCTGTTATTTTAATGATAATTGGAACAGCTGCACCTTATTTGACGATCTTTTCAGAAGGGGTAAGAAATGTACTTGCCTTTCTAGGTAGTCCATTATTAGCACTATTAATTGCTGTATTCTTTGCCTTCTATTTCCTTGGTATACGTCAAGGAATGAATAAAGATAGTATTAAAAAATTTACAGAAGACTGTTTTTTACCAGTTGGTTCCATTTTATTAATCATTGGAGCAGGTGGAGCGTTCAAACAGGTGTTGATTGATAGTGGAGTAGGGAGTACGATTGGAACAATGTCGGAAAGCTTATCTTTATCACCACTAGTATTAGCTTTCATAATTGCTGGATTAATTCGAATAGCTACAGGTTCAGCAACAGTTGCTTTAACGACAGCTGCAGGAATTGTTTCCCCAATTATTGCTGGAATGTCAGGAGTAAATGTGGAGCTGTTGGTTATCGCAACAGGTGCAGGTTCTCTAATGTTCTCTCATGTAAATGACGCTGGATTCTGGATGGTAAAAGAATACCTTGGGTTAACAGTAGAAGAAACATTTAAAACTTGGACAGTTCTAGAAACGGTATTATCATTCGTCGCATTTGCAGGAGTGTTAATATTAGATTTAATTGTTTAATAGAATCCCTATAGTGGAAGAAGCTGGGATATAAGTATTCCCGCTAGTGATAAACACGAACAGTTATACAAAACATGTATAATTTTTCGTGTTTTTATTTTAAAGAAGGTTTCAATAAAAGTATGTGTTAATCCGCAACATGAAAACACTATGCTTTCTATTGGGCGAGCGATGAGTACCCTCTTTATGTTAATTAACAGGAAATGTTTTTAGTTTAAATTTAGAATATTCTTTTATTTTAAGCAAATAGATATCTCAATTTTGAAAAAACATTTACCAAAAGCAATTTACTTGTTATTCTCTAAAAATATAGTATAGTTATATTCTCCATATGGAAGCAATTAAAGGGGAAATGTTGATGAAACAAGTATATAGTGATTTCATTCAATTTCGTGGAAATCATTATGATTTTGGATATGTGCAAGGACAATTATTGAAGGAATCTCCTATTTTGCCTAATCGAATAAAGCATTGGACATCAAAGCGGAAACGTTATTTTACCATAAATGAAAAAGAATCCATCCAGCTTCTTAATAAGTTTATTCCGGGAATGCTAGCAGAAATCAATGGCCTAGCAGACGCTCTCCACTGGAAACTCAAAGATGCATTAAGGGAATTTGGTGGCCATTACGTCGAATATGCAAGAAGTGGCTGTTCGATCTTAGCAGGATCGAATTACTTAATTAGAAACTATGATAGTCATCCTGGTTCATACGAAGGGCGTTACATGATATATCAGCCAACTGATACGGGTTATGCTGTTATTGGTCCATCTATGCAAATAACTGGAAGAATCGATGGCATGAATGAAAAAGGTCTAGTGATGGGCTATAATTTTATTAATCGAGTTGGTTCTGGGGATGGTTTTATATGTAATATGATTGGTCGAATAATCTTAGAAACATGTGCAAATGTGGAAGAAGCAATTGCTTTATTAAAGGAAATTCCTCATCGAACTTCTTTTAGCTATGTATTATTAGACAATTGTGGAGAAGCATACGTGGTAGAAGCAACTCCAAGGTCAGTTATTGCAAGAAAATCAAATATAAGTACCAATCATTTCGAAATCTTAAAGGAAGAAAACCAATATCAAATGGATGACTCCATAAGAAGAAAGCAGAAAATAGAAGGACAACAAGGCAGTTACTCCAATGTATATGAAGCTTTTCGCATATTGAATGATAGGGATAAAGAAGTGTTTTCAAATAAGTATAATGCTTGGTCTGGAACGCTTCACACCGCAGCATATCTCCCTCATGAAAAAAAAGCATGGTTTGCGATTGGTAGTGATCGAATGCCTTTAATCATTGATTTGGATTCCTTTTTGAAGGGAGAAAAACTGAATTTAAAAAGAATTAAAGGAAAGCTTGAATTTGATACTCCTTTTATTAATATGGAGATATTATAATAGTTTGAATAGATGAAGGGAGCTAATTATGGATTAACCATAACTAACTCCCTTTTTGGCTTTGTTAAAACACGGAAGTAGTAAGAATCGTTCGTTCCCTTATATTCTTGTATCCGATATAGCATTTCTGATTCTTTCTAATGATTGATTTGCAATATTTTTATTTAAAATCATCACATTTACATATAATGCATCAATTAAACTAAGCTGACCAATTCTTGAAGATAAAGCTTCCGAACGGTATTCCGTTTCCTCAGAGCTTGTGAATAGAGCTACATCTGAATTCTGACCGATTGGTGATCTGGGATACCCAGTAATTCCAATGGTTTTAGCACCATTACTTTTAGCTGTTTTCATTATGCTAATAGTATCTTTGTTAGTACCAGAGTGTGAAATAATGACAGCGACGTCCTGTTCTGATAGTTGAGAAGAAGACATTAGCTGAAAATGAGAGTCTACGAATGAAAACGCTTTAATTCCAGTTCGTACAAATTTATGGAAAGCATCCATTGCAATAACAGCTGAACCACCTGTACCATAAAACTCTACTCGTTTTGCATGTAATAATAATTCAACTGCTTTTTGAATAGAATGGCCGTTTAGTATTTCCAATGTATTTTCAAGTGTTCGTACATTGGATTTAAATACTTTTTCAGTAACGGTTTTGACACTATCATTTTCGCTAATTTCCTCATGAATTTGCTGAATTGGTTCAATTACTTCAGAAGCTAAAGCTATTTTCATTGCTTGATAGCCTTTAAAACCAATCCGCTTACAGAACCGAAAAACCGTTGCGTCCGCAACGCCTAAATCTTCTGCTAATTCATTGATGGTGGAATGAATGATTTTTTCAGGATTCTCAAGAATGTAATCAGCGATTTTTTTTTCTTTTTCACTTAGTCTAGCGTAATAGGAACGAATTTTCCCAAGACAATTTTGCGCCATAGACTTCTATCCTTTCCAAATTAATATAGTTGTAGTATAACACAATTAGTCACTTGAAAAAATTTTTCTTATTATAACATTTTTTTTCAAAAAATATTCGTAAAGGGGTATTATTTTCGAAAAAAATTTCGTATAATAATTTATATAGAGAAATATTTTTTCAAAAGGAGAGAATAACGAATGAACATCGGTCTTATTGGTTTAGGAAAAATGGGATATAACTTAGCTTTAAATATGGTGGATCATAAGTATAGTGTAACAGCTTTTGATATAAATGAAAGCGCTGTAAAAGAAATTTCTCATAAAAATGTAACAGGAGTAAATACAATTGAGGATTTAGTGAAAAATCTGCCTACACCAAGAGTAATTTGGCTAATGGTTCCTGCCGGAGAAGTGACAGAAAATGTGTTGTGCGAAGTAAAGAAGTATGTGGAAACAGGGGATATTATTATTGATGGTGGTAATTCTCATTATAAAGACTCGAAAAGAAGAGGGCTTGATTTAGAAGAACTTGGCGTTTTCTATTTAGATGTTGGTACAAGTGGCGGTGTAGACGGGGCTCGAAATGGCGCTTGTATGATGATTGGCGGCAATAAAGAAATATTTGATAAGGTTGAAGAATTGTTTAAGGATTTATGTGTGGAAAATGGCTATACGTATGCTGGTGTATCTGGAAGCGGCCATTTTCTGAAAATGGTTCATAATGGAATTGAGTATGGCATGATGCAATCCATTGCAGAAGGTTTTGAGCTACTGGAAAAAAGTGAGTATGATTTTGATAACGAAGGTGTGGCAAAGGTTTGGAATAACGGTTCTGTCATTCGTTCTTGGTTAATGGAATTAACGCAAAATGCTTTTTCTAAAGATCCAAAGCTTGAAGGTATTAAAGGTGTAATGCATTCTTCTGGTGAAGGAAAATGGACACTGGAAACAGCATTAGATTTACAAACGGCTATGCCAGTTACAGCATTATCTTTAATGATGCGCTATCGTTCATTAGATGAAGATACATTTTCAGGTAAAGTTGTTGCGTCTTTACGAAATGAATTTGGCGGCCATAGTGTAGAATCTAAATAAAACGAAAAGTCCTTTAGCAAGTATGTTTTGCTGAAGGACTTTTTTGAAAAAATGGACAACTAGAACAGACTAAAAAGAGCAGCCATTGACAGGAAATTATCTTTAATTGCAAGTATCATGGAGGTGAGATTCATATGAAAATAAACCAGAACTAAAAGTTGGAGGTACTAGTTATGAAGAAATTTGAGGTGAAGATAGTTCAAATTAGAGAAGATAGTTCTTTTAATATTGGGATGAAAACAGGACAGCACATACTGGATAGTTCTCTTGTTCCGATGTGGAATAAGATTTTCGAGCATGACATTGACTATAAAAATATGCGCTCCATATTTTCATCCTATACTCCCCATCTACTAGAAGAGTTGGAAGGACTAGCACAAGGATTGGGAATTTCATCTATTAGAGCTGCATCCATGTTTAGTGGTTATGATGTTCCAAAGATAGATGCGATGGGGTGCACGGCTATACTTACAGATCAATATTATGTTAGGAACTATGATTTTTCCCCCGATTTTTATGATGGTATTTTTAGTTTAGTCCAATCAAAGACAGCACTTGCCACAGCAGGATATAATCTCCAAATTTTAGGGAGACACGATGGAGCTAATCAGGAAGGATTAGTAATGGGACTAAACTTTGTAAGTTATAATGGATATACAAAAGGTATTTCACCTTGGACAGCAATCAGGATGGCATTGGATACTTGCTCCACAGTCGATGATGCATTTGCTCTGCTAAAAGAATTACCGCATTCAGCGTGTTATAATTTTTCCTTGGGTGATAAAAAAGGCAACATTGCGGTTATTGAAGCAACCCCGGAAAAAATTTGTATCAGAAATGATGATTCCCTTTTATCATGTGTTAATCATTTTCAAACGCAGGAACTCCAAGAAAAAAATAGATTATCTATTGATGGTTCGATCAAAAGAAATAATTATTTACAATCATTTTATGGAGATAAACTAACACAAGACGAGATGTTTAAAATTTTCGCAAATAAACGCTCCCCTGTATTTTTTACAGATTATGAAAACCTATTTGGAACACTTCATACCTTTTCCTATTCCTTTAATAAATCGAGAATTATTACTTCTATAGCTCAAGGGAAGGAAGCTTTGGATTTTAATTTTAATAATTGGGTGAATGGGAAAGATATTGCCAGCAATAAAATGACTGGTTTAATCGAGAAAAGTAATTCGTTTAAATGATGTATGCTAGTTAATGTCTAAAACCTTGATATATAAGGGATAAGGCTTTTTTATTTATATCGTAATTAAGTTTAAGAAGGATTAATCTAGAAGTTGACGGGTAGTTCAATTAAAAAGAAGGGACTCATAACTATCGGAGTTTAGTGGATTAGCAATGAAACTATTAATTGAAGATCTTTAATTTTCAACAATAGATTGAATTATACCCGTATTATTAATGAATAAAATATGGGAGTAGAAGAGAAAGACACATAAACGAACTAGCACATGGAACCTCATAAGGATATTGTGCCTTTTTTTAGGTGAGTAGCATGTAAAAAAACGGCAAAATGATTGGAGGTCCGAGCGTTTTGCCATGTCATTTGGTGTACAAATAATATTGTAAGAGAAAAGACTACAATGTAATCTTTTCTCCCAGTTCCTTTAGCTACTTACTAACTGTAGACATCTTTTTCAAAGGTTATTTCACCCATTTATTTTGAAACGATGCGATTGCATCATATTCTTGCTCTAATGCTCGAGATATACGGATATAAATAGCTGTTAAATCTTGATAAATGTCAACATTTTCTTGAATTGGCTGATGGGAATGTGTACTACCGACTAATTGTTTCATAATGGAAAAGTCGTCAATTTCCCCTAATGCATACATGCCTAAAACGATAGCACCAAGACAAGAGCTTTCAAAGCTTTCTGGAACGACTACTTCTTGATCAAAAATATCTGCCATCATTTGTCTCCATAGTTCAGAACGGGCAAATCCACCTGTTGCTTGAATTTGCTTTGGTGCTCCAATAACTTCTTGAAGGGCAAGCATAACCGTATAAAGATTTAAGATAACTCCCTCTAATACAGCTCTTACCATATGTTCTTTTTTATGATGTAATCCGAGTCCAAAGAAAGATCCTCTTGCATTGGAATTCCACAAAGGCGCTCTTTCTCCAGCTAGATATGGATGGAATAATAAACCATCCGCACCAGGTGTGACCCGGGAAGCAATCTTTGTTAAAACTTCATATGGATCAATTCCAAGTCTTTTTGCCGTTTCAACTTCCGAAGAGGCCAATTCATCACGAACCCAACGGAAAGTCATTCCACCATTATTAACAGGTCCGCCAACTACCCAGTGATCTTCTGTTAAGCAATAGCAAAAGATTCTTCCTTTAGGATCTGTGACTGGTTTATCGGTTACAGTCCGAATCGCTCCGCTTGTACCAATTGTCACTGCAACTACACCAGGGTCAATAGCATTTACTCCCAGATTAGAAAGAACACCATCACTTGCCCCAACAACAAATGGAGTTTCTGCAGGAATTCCAATCTCTTTAGCATATTTATCCTTAAGCCCTGTTAAATAATGAGTAGTAGGAACTGGCTTCGCCAACTGCTCAGGAGTTACACCAGCAACTTCTAAAGCTTCCTGATCCCAATTTAACTGTTCAAGATTAAACATTCCAGTCGCAGAAGCAATAGAATAATCGATAACAAACTCATCAAATAAGCGATAGAATATATATTCCTTTATGCCAATAAATTTAGTTGCTTTTGTAAAAATGTCTGGTTGATCATTTCTTAGCCATGTTAATTTGGCTAAAGGAGACATAGGGTGAATTGGTGTTCCCGTTCTGCGATATATGTCTAAGCCATTATGCTCCTCTTTGATTTTTTTCGCCCAAGTAGAAGCACGGCTATCTGCCCACGTAATACAGCGTGTTAATGGTTTTCCATTTTCGCCTAATGCAATAACGCTATGCATGGCAGAGCTGAAGGAAACTAATTTTAGGTTCTTTGCATCCACTTTGGCTTTTTGAATAGCTGTACTCATTGTTTCTAATACAGCCTGAAAAATTTGTTCAGGATCCTGTTCGGCAATTGCAGGTGCAGGGCTGTGTAGTGGATATTCTACATGATGCATGCTTAAGACTTTGCCAGCTTCAGCAAATAGAACAGATTTTGTACTTGTTGTGCCAATGTCTACACCTAAATATAGGGATGTTGAACTCATTATAAAAACTCCTTTATATGGAAAAGTGTAAAAAATATTTCATAGAAAACATTTTATATAGAAAAAAATTTCTTTATCTATATTTTAAAGGATATATATTAATTTTGAAACTGTTTTCATGTATTATTTTAAATTAATTTGCTTTCCTTTAGAGGCTGGTTGAATTTGATTGTCTATATATAAGGGTTAGCTATACATTTTTGCTCTAAATAGTGTAAAAACAAAGCAAAAATATGCTAAGATGAAACCATCCTAAGTGTAAGGAGCTGTTTGAATGAATAACGAAATGGAAACGATGTATGAGACTATTTATAATCAAATACTCCATTATCAAAACCAACTGGAAGCAATTTTATGTCAAAATTCGGATACATTGCAAGAAGAGGAGCAAGAACAGTTTAATCGAATGTCTATTGCTCTCCAAGCTTCAAAAGATATTCTGGAAAATATGCTAACACCAGGGAAGAAACTGAACTTCATTTATGAAAAAGGAATGTTCAGCCTGGAAATGTTTGATGAAAAATAAGTATTAAAGAAGAATATCTTCGCTTGGACGAATATTCTTCTTTCGAAATTCTCCAGGTGTCATGCCCGTTGATTTTCGAAACACCTTCGTAAAATAGTTTGCATTTGCAAAGCCTACCTGAACGGAAATATCCTCAATGGAATATTTGGTTTGATATAATAGCTCTGCCCCTTTTATTATCCGGATATTTGTTAAGTATTGGATAGGTGTAATCCCAAGCACTTTTTTAAATAAACGGGTAAAATGGAAGCGGGAAAGTTTGGCTGCCTCAGCCATATCATCAGGACCAATTGGTTTATCATAGTGATTTTGCGCAAATAATGTTGCATTTAATATACTTTCAGGCAATGGAATGTCTCCCATATTCTTCTTGTATTGATACACTTCCATTATAAAGGAATAAGCAAGACTAGATGCTTGGTACGCATTCGTTATATTCTTCTCATTTGCTAATTGATAAATGTGAAGAAGCTGCTGTATGGGTCTAGAATCAGAAGCTAATTGGATAATGAATTGATTATTCTCTGTGAAGGAATGCCAGCATTTTTTTACCGATTCCCCATATAAAGTAATAAAAATGAATTCCCATTGCTCGCTATTTTGTGGTAGATAATATCTGTATTCCTCTGAAATATCAATCAGAAATGCTTTTCCAGCGGTTAATCGATGATCTTTTCCTCCAACTTCAATTGCTCCCATTCCAGAAATAGTATATTGGAAAATATACATGCTATCCTCTTTACGCTTTTTTCCTTTCCAATTATAAAGATAAGATGTTTGATTTTCCCATCCAATCGACCAAATTTGGGCAACCTCTTTTGTAATTTTTTCCGTAAATCTGTATGCAAATACATTATTATCTTTTTTAGGCAATGAGAAAGCCCCTTTCTAAGTCGAGATAACATAGGTAGATACTTGCCTGTATAGATGAATGGTAATTTGAGCTAATATTAATTTTATCAGAAATTTTTCTGCTGAATAGCAAAATATTACCCTTTTCCCTTTCTTATTTTACCATTGAGAGAGAACGGTTTGAAGCATAAAATAAAAATGTAAACGGTTCAATAAATTATTGATAACGAGAGGGAAAATAATCGTTCATATATAAAGGAGAGACACAAATGGCAAATAACCTATATACAACTTTTACTGATATTTTTAACGAAGGGGAAACAAGAATACGTACTTTTTTTGCACCAGGACGTGTGAATTTAATAGGAGAACATACAGATTATAATGGAGGGCATGTCTTTCCTTGTGCCTTATCCATTGGAACAACAGCAATTGTTCGAAAAAGATATGATAGAATGATTCACTTCTATTCTACCAATTTTTCCAATTTAGGTGTGATAAAGATATCCTTAGATAATCTAGTCTACGATCAAGGAGATGATTGGGCGAATTACCCAAAAGGAGTTATTGCAATACTTGCACAACATGGATATAAACTAGATTCTGGATTTGATGTTTTATATGAAGGAGCAATACCAAATGGTGCGGGCCTATCGTCCTCTGCTTCTATTGAAGTAGTAACAGCTATCATGATAAATGAGCTCTACTCTTTTGCGATTGATCGAATTTCGCTAGTGAAAATGTGTCAGCAGGCAGAGAATGAGTTTATTGGTGTAAGCTGTGGCATCATGGATCAATTCGCAATTGGAATGGGAAAAGAAAAACATGCCATTTTACTAGATTGCGATACGCTTGATTATACCTACAGTCCACTCGATTTAGAGGATGCGTCGCTAATTATTGCAAATACCAATAAGCGCAGGGGGCTTGCTGATTCTAAATATAATGAGAGACGAGGGGAATGTGAGAGAGCACTAAAAGACTTGCAAGAAGAGCTAGATATTCGTTCGCTTGGAGAGTTAACTAAGGAGGAATTTGATGCAAATGCTCATTTCATTAAGCAAGATATTGATCGATTAAGAGCAAAGCATGCTGTATATGAAAATGCCAGAACAATTATGGCGGTAAAGAAACTACAAGAAGGCGATATTGCGGGATTTGGACAATTGATGAACGCATCCCATGTCTCCTTAAGGGATGATTATGAAGTTACTGGGAAAGAATTGGATGCTTTAGTGGAGGCAGCATGGGAACAAGAAGGTGTCATAGGTTCTCGTATGACAGGTGCAGGCTTTGGTGGTTGTACAATCAGCATTGTGAACAACAAATATATTGATGCCTTCATCGAAACGGTAGGGGCGAAATACGAGGAGCAGACAGGATTAAAGGCAGACTTTTATGTTGTTCAAGTTGGTGATGGTGCAAAAGAAATGGTGGAAGAATAGAAGCTAATAATAAGAGGAGGAGTAAGAAATGGCAATTCTAGTATGTGGTGGTGCTGGGTATATTGGAAGTCATATGGTGTCTGAACTATTAGACAGAGGGGAAGAAGTAGTTGTTGTCGATAATCTCCAAACAGGACATAAAGCAGCCGTATTAGAAAATGCAGCACTTTATATTGGTGATTTGCGAGATGCACAATTCCTAGATGCTGTGTTTAAGAAACATTCGATTGATGCGGTTGTCCATTTTGCTGCCGACTCCTTAGTAGGAGAAAGTGTAAACAATCCATTGAAGTACTATGACAATAATGTATATGGTGCGATGTCGCTTTTAAAGGCAATGCAGTCAAATGGTGTGAAGAAAATGGTATTCTCGTCAACTGCTGCAACGTATGGGGAAGCGAAGAATTTTCCGATACAAGAAAGTGATCCTACTACTCCGACGAATCCATATGGTGAGACAAAGCTTGCGATTGAGAAAATGTTAAAGTGGACGGAAGAGGCGTATGGGATTCATTTTGTTGCTCTAAGATACTTTAATGTTGCAGGAGCACATATGGATGGTAAATTAGGAGAAGATCATTTTCCTGAAACACATCTGATTCCGATTATTTTACAAGTGGCATTAGGAAGTAGAGAAGCAATTAGCATCTTTGGCGATGATTATGATACGCATGACGGAACATGTATAAGAGATTATATTCATGTCACTGATTTAGCGAATGCTCATATACTTGCTTTGGATAAATTGGAAAAAGAGGGGACAAGTGGGATATACAATTTAGGTAGCGGAACTGGATTTACTGTGAAAGAGGTAATGGAAGCAGCAAGAAAGGTAACCGGCCATCCTATCCCAACTGTGCTTGCACCTAGAAGAGCAGGAGATCCTGCCCGATTAGTTGCTTCTTCAGAAAAGGCAAAAGAAGAATTAGGCTGGAATCCACAGTATACTTCTTTAGAAAAAATGATTGGTAGTGCATGGAGATGGTTCCAGGAAAATCCAGAAGGCTATCAAGATAGATAATGGGGAATGACTAAGAAGAAAGGAGCAATAGTAGATGACAACAACTATTTATCATCATGTAGAACAATTGCTTCATTATGGACTAAAATCAGGGTTATTAAATAAATGGGATATAGATGTAGTACGAAATAAATTACTCGAAATACTAGAATTGGATGATTTTGTTCCATCTGAAAAAAATGAAGTAGCAGATACAGATTTGCGAATTATTTTAGATGAAATTTTAGATTGGGCAGCAGAAAATAATCGCTTACTAGAGTCGACGATTACCTACCGCGATTTATTGGATACAAAATTAATGGGTTGCTTTGTTCCATTGCCATCTGAAATAAATAATAGATTTGAAAGGCTTTATAAAGAAAAGGGAGCAGAGCAAGCAACGAGCTGGTTTTATGATTTTTCGAAAAAGGTGGATTATATCCGAACCGATCGAATTGCCAAAAATGAAGAATGGCTGGCACAAACGGGTTATGGGGATTTAGAGATTACGATTAATTTATCAAAACCAGAGAAAGATCCGAAAGAAATTGCAGCTGCCAAAAAAGTAAAGCAAGGCTCCTATCCAAAATGTTTGCTATGTAAAGAAAATGCTGGTTATGCGGGAAGAGTAAATCATCCTGCAAGACAAAATCATCGCATTATACCTGTAACGTTAGAAGAGGAACAGTGGTTTCTGCAGTTTTCGCCATATGTGTATTACAAGGAACATGCTATATGTTTTTCCGAGAAGCATGAACCAATGACAATTTCTAAACATACATTTGCTAGATTACTAGGCTTTGTCAAACAATACCCTCATTATTTTATAGGTTCCAATGCAGACCTACCAATTGTTGGAGGATCGATTTTGACCCATGAGCATTTTCAAGGAGGATTTCATGAATTTCCGATGGCAAAGGCGGAAGTAGAAACAGCGTTTACAATGGACCGGTTTCCTTCTATTCAAGCAGGTATTGTCAAATGGCCGATGTCTGTTCTTCGATTACAAGGAACAGATAGACAAGAATTAGTAGAGGCATCTGATTATATATTAAAACAATGGATGGGTTATAGTGATGAAACGGTAGATATTATTGCATACACAGCAGATACTCGCCATAACACGATTACACCGATTGCTAGAATGCGAAATGGATTCTTTGAAATAGACTTAGTGCTCCGCAATAACCGCACATGTGAAGAGCATCCACATGGCATCTTTCATCCACATGAGGAAGTCCATGCAATTAAACAGGAAAATATCGGTCTCATTGAAGTGATGGGCTTAGCAGTCTTGCCAGGTCGCTTAAAAGAAGAGATGAGCATGCTTGCAGACAAAATTTTACAAGCAGATTTCGAAGTGAACATCAAAGACGAGCCTGCTATTATAAAACATCTAAATTGGGCAAAGGTTGTTAAAGAAAAAAATCCGCAAATGACAAGAAAAAATGTACACTCCATCTTACAAAAAGAAATAGGGATAGTGTTTGAGACCATTTTGCATCATGCAGGTGTATTTAAAAGAGATGACAAAGGAAAGAAAGCATTTCAACGATTTGTAGCAACATTGCAAAAAACAAAGTGAAAATAATGGACTATTTCCTTCCCGTTTTTAAAGAAGGAAATTAGAATTTTGGATAGTCGCCCGCTCGCCTGATGGAAAGCGAGTGGACGACTAGGATCAAACTAATTTTGTCTATCCAAGAACCTTTAACGCCAAATGATTATGAATCGTTTTGTAAAAATGATGCTTATCTGTTTGGCGTTTTTTTAGCCTAAGTTTTGGATTGGGAATATGCAACTGTACTTTATGATAATCTCGATACGATAAATAAATGGTATAGACTGATTTCCTAAAAGAAGCAAAGAATGCTTCAGGTATCATAATTCTTTTTAAAGCTCCTTCATATGGTTCAATCTGAAAGAAATACTGTCTATGCATATTATTTCGGTCACGGAAAAGTATCTGTTCCATGTCTTCCGGGTAATCGCCGGCTATACCAATATCGAACCGGAAGAAACCATTCGTATATTCACAATTTACTAATTCTGCATACATGGGAACTTTAATATAGTTATAGGGCTGACTTAAAGGGGTTGCCCAATAAGCTGTACCTTTTTTTACAATATGTTTTTTGTTTTTTTCTTGGTTCATCCATTTAAATAATGTTTCAATATCTTTATAGCGCTTTTGCTGAAATAATTGATAACAAACAACATTATAAGGATGATGAAAATGATCGCTGATTTCATAATCAAAGGAAGAAGTCGTACGTAATATTTTTTTCATGGTTGCTATATATGCTTTTCTTTTTAAAAATTCATCTATTTTTCCCTTAAATGTTTGAGTGTTCTCGTTTCCTAGCGTATGATATCGATTCATAAAACCATTAAAGCAATCAAATTCATAAAGTCGATTAAAAATCATTTTCTTTAATTCTGCATCCATCTCCTTCTTTTTAAAATAGTGAATGACTTTTCTATTACAATGCATTTTATTTAAAACATTTGTTTGCTTAGTCAAAGACTCATTATTTTCATCTAAACGATTTAAATAATAAATAATCGCTTTCGTGGTCGAGATTTTCTTGCAATTCGTTAGTAATTCCATGAAAAATTGCTTGTCCTCCGCATATTTCATCTCAGGGAATTTAATTTGATTATCTTTAACAATACTGGCTTTCATTAATCTTGCTCTCGGTCCTAAATGATGAAAAATATGTGGGATACTCGTTGGGGGAATACTTCTCCTTTCTTTCCAAGATTCATGTTCTGCTACAATGGCACTTTTATTGGAAGTAACTCTAATTGTTTTTCCCACTACATAGTCATCATCTGTTTCATTTAATACACTATAAAGCTTTTCTAAGCCAGTTTTTTCAAACCAATCATCCGCATCTAAAAAAGTTAGATAGGGGGCAGTTGAAAGTTCGATTCCCAAATTTCTAGGATAAGCAGGGGTACCGCTGTTTTTTGCAAGAAAGGCGAGTTTAATATTGGGATGTTCTTTAACGAACGTTTTTAAGATAGAACGAGTCTGATCTTTAGAGCCATCGTCAACAATTATATATTCAATCTGCGGCATAATAGATTGATTTAAAACAGATTCAATTGTATGCTTGATTGTTTTTTCATTATTATATACGGGTGTAATGACAGAGATAAGGGGCTGATTTAAATAGTTTTCACTTTGATATAAATCAAAGTTATATTTATTTTTGTGAAGAGATGATATCTTTTTCATTGGTTTCCCTACCTTCATATTAACCTAAAAGAAACTCCTACTAGCAATCATTATGAATCAACAAGCAGGAGAGTATACGTCTAAATAGAAAAAGTAGTTAATACGTTTGTATTATTATCCTGTATAATAAAGGTAGAAAAGAAAAGGGACCAAAGTGAAACTAGCTAGATGTAATCAAGTACATAAGTGTAATAAAATGAAAGGGCTCTCTATAGTATTAATTGGAAAAGTAAGGGGATTAATTAATAAGGTTTGTAAGAGATAAGGAGGTTTATTGGTGACAACAATTGGGGATATTGCAAGACTTGCAGGTGTAGCGAAAAGTACGGTATCTCGTTATTTAAATGATGGTTCTGTAAGTGAAGCAACAAAACGGAAAATACAGCATATTATTAAAGAAACGGGCTATTCGCCTAATGCATTTGCTCAAAGCTTAAAGGCAAAGAAACCAAATATTATTGGGACTATTGTTCCTAGATTAGATTCATATGCTTCTTCGCGCACCTTAATTGGAATAGATGAAGAATTAAAGACCATGAATTATCAAATGCTTATTTCTCATTCCAATCTAGATTTAGAACGAGAAATTGAAAATATTCACTCATTAGTAAGGCAAAAGGTTGCAGGGATTATTTTATTAGCGACGGAAATAACGGACCGTCACTTATCGATAATAAAGGAAGTAGATATTCCTGTGCTAATAGTCGGTCAACAGCATAAGGAGATTCATAGTTTAATTCATAATGATTATGAAGCAGCCTATGAAGTGGGGAAATATATTCTATCTCAGGGACATAAAAGAATTGCATTTCTTGGAGTCAATGAAAAAAATGTTGCGGTAGGAATTGATCGAAAAAAAGGTTTTAAAAAAAGTTTGGAGGATATAGCAGATATAGATGTAAGATTTTTTGAAATAAATAGAAATAATGTAGAAGCGTCTTCCGTTGTTTATGACATAATGAATACATTCTGTCCTAGTATCATTATTTGTGCTACAGATAATCTTGCAATCGGTGCAATGAAAGCGGTTTATTCGATGGGGATTTCTATTCCGAATGATCTATCCATTACTGGTTTTGGAGGATACGAAATGACAGAAATGATTCATCCTGGCTTAACCACTGCTAAGTTTTTTTATGAAGATGCTGGAAACCTTGCCGCTAGGAAGATGCTTAGTCTAATAAGAGGAGAGGATACCCCATTGAAAACAGTATCTGGTTTTGAAATCATTTATAGGGAAAGTGTAAGGCAGGTTTAGGAATGCCTATCGTTCAGGTAAGCTGTATGAATATAATAAGGATAAAATAGGTGATAACAGCTGAAGTTTGCAACATTATGCTTCGGCGGTTATCCTTTTAAGAACAAATGAAGGTTGACTCGGGAAAAAGAAATAAATTATAATTCATTATGAAAGCGATTACTGATCAGTGTGTTTATTAAAAATAAAAAAAGTTTGTTAAATTTCCTGACAAGTTTAGCGATTTCTAGGCATACTTTTAGTAGTATATGTGATAATGATAAAGGAACGGAATAACTGGTCTAGACATCTAGATATATAGTTGATGAATCAATTTTAGAAGGGATTAATGAAATCATGATAACAGATGAACAACAGGAATTAGTTTTAAAAAACTTATGCATTTACACAGAATCAGGCATTTTTCCAAAAGGGTATATGGTAATAAAGGGTGGAAAAATCGATACGATAGGTTTAATGGAATCCTTTCATGAAGAAGACTGGAGTAATATGCGAATAATAGATTTCCCTATGGGGATGAATTTAATTCCAGGATTCATTGATATCCATATCCATGGAGCAAATGATGCAGATGCGATGGATGGGTCATGGAATGCCTTAGAAAGAATGGCCGATACTTTACCAAAGGAAGGGACAACAAGCTTTTTAGCAACGACAATGACGCAAGATGCAGAAAGTATCGAAAAGGCGCTGTCTACTATTGCTCAGTATCTCGGATCTGCTAATCAAACTGGAAAAGCAGAAATAATCGGAATTCATTTGGAAGGTCCGTTTATCTCAGAAAAAAGAGTAGGGGCGCAGCCAATCCAGTCTGTTAAAAAGCCTGATGTAGCCCTTTTTAAAAAATGGCAAAGACTAGCCCAAAATCACATCAAGCTTGTTACAATGGCACCTGAGGAAGATGAAAACTTCGAACTTGTTCGCTATTTAAAGGGTGAAAATATTGTCCCATCAATGGGGCATTCAGATGCTGTTTACGATCAAGTACTATCAAGCATTCAAGCGGGAGTTAATCATGTTACACATCTTTTTAATGGCATGAGAGGCCTCCATCATCGTGATCCTGGAGTTGCAGGTGCAGCTTTGCTTCATTCAGAGTTAGTGGCAGAAATGATTGTTGATGGTGTACATATTCATCCAGAAATCGTTAAGCTTGCTTTTTTCCAAAAGGGTGTTGATCATATCATTCTAATTACAGATAGTATGCGTGCCAAATGGCTTGACGATGGTATTTCCTCATTAGGCGGACAAAAGGTAATTGTGAAGGATGGGAAGGCTTTATTGGAAAATGGTGCCCTTGCTGGAAGTACCCTAAAAATGAATGATGCTATCAATAATATGATGAATTTCACAGGATGTACATTGCAGGATGTAGTAAAGATGGCTTCTTATAATCCAGCTAAGCAAATAGGAATTTTAGATAGAAAAGGAAGTATTGCAAAAGGCAAGGATGCAGATTTAGTCGTATTAGATGAAAATAATCAAGTTGCATTAACAATTTGCAATGGACAAATCGTTTATTCAAATGGAGGAGTAACAGCATGAAACTAATTGAAGTACAAAATTATGATGAAATGAGCAAATTAGCTGCGGAAATAATTATTGAGCAAGTCCAAACGAAGACAAATAGTGTTTTAGGACTTGCAACTGGTGGTACTCCGGTAGGTATGTATCAATATTTAATGAAGGATTTCACCCAAAATAAAACTTCCTATGAGCAAGTAATTACACTCAATTTAGATGAATATATTGGGTTGGAAAAGGACAATCCACAAAGCTATAGCTATTTTATGAAAGAGCAATTATTTAACCATATTAATATTCCAGAAAATCAAACATACTTGCCATCTGCCAAAAGTGTTCACGATGAAGAGGCAGGTAGAAATTATGAAAAGCTTATTGAAACAGTAGGTGGAATAGATATGCAAATTTTAGGAATTGGAGAAAATGGGCATATCGGTTTTAATGAGCCGGGGACTTCTTTTTCTTCTACTACAGGTATTGTAAAACTAGCTGACTCTACAAGAGAAGCAAATGCACGCTATTTTACTAAAATGGAAGACGTGCCAACACATGCCATCTCTATGGGGATATCCACCATCATGAAAAGTCGACAAATCGTGTTACTTGTTTCCGGAGTGAAAAAAGCTCCAATTTTAAATCAGTTATTCCAAACAGATGTGAACGAGAATCTACCTGCATCTATTTTGAAAAAACATCCGGATGTTACGGTAATTGCTGATCAGGAAGCACTTTCGATTTTAAAAGAAAAAAAAGGGAGTGTGTTTAGTTGATTATAAAAGATTCGCATATCCCCATTTATTATCAATTAGAGATGGAAATAAAAGAAATCATTAAAGAATTAACACCAGGGGATCCGATTAGTTCAGAACGGGAATTTTCGGAAAAGTACGGGATCAGCAGGATGACGGTACGTCAAGCAATAAATAATTTAGTAGCAGAAGGTGTTCTTGTTCGTCAAAGAGGAAAAGGAACTTTTGTTGCTACTCCTAAAGTAGAACAGGAGCTTTCTGGGCTGACAAGTTTTTCAGAAGATATGCGTTCAAGAGGACTAACTCCGAAAACAAAAATTTTAGATTTTAAGACGATACCTTGTCCAAGAGGGGTTGCTTCTAAATTAAGGATAGAAGAGGAAGAGATGGTCTATGAGTTTAGTCGCTTGCGAATAGCAGATGAAATTCCTATGGCACTTGAAACCTCGTATATTCCGACAGCTTTGATTAAAGAGCTTCAGGAAGAAACTTTGCATGGTTCTATTTATGAGTATGTGGAAAAGACTTTACAATTAAAGATTAGTCATGCCACCCAGACAATAGAGTCAACCTTGTCTCAAAAAAATGAAAGTATACCTCTTGGGATTAAAGAAGGAGCACCTGCATTATTGATGGAACGATATAGTTATTTGGAAAATGGTACGCCTTTTGAATATGTTAAATCTATTTATCGTGGCGATCGTTATAAATTTGTGATTGATATGAAGAGGTCCCAATCATGAAGAAGCATAGAACGACAGAAACCAGTAATGAAAAAAGCCTGTTATTAGATGAATGGAGTTCTTTTGAAATTGTTCAGTTTATGAACCAAGAAGATGGCGGAATTACAAATGCGGTAAAAGAAGCATTGCCAATGATTGCCTTAGCTGTTGATGGAATTGTAGACCGATGGAAGCTTGGCGGGAGAATTTTTGTGATTGGTGCAGGTACTAGCGGAAGGTTAGGAGTAGTAGACGCTGTTGAGCTTGTTCCTACTTTTTCGATTGAAGAGGATCGCTGGATAGGAATCTTAGCAGGTGGTTATGAGGCGATGTGGACCTCTTTAGAAGAGACAGAAGATGACGAACAGCTTATACAATCAACCTTAGAAGATTATAATTTTTCAGCGAGAGATGTATTAATTGGTGTGACCGCTAGTGGGTCCACCCCGTTTGTCCTTGCAGCCATTCATTATGGAAATGAAAGAAATGGATTGACAATCGGGATAAGCAATAATGAAAGTACAATGCTCTCCTCTATTTGTGATTATGGAATTGAAGCAATAACAGGTCCAGAAGTTATTAGAGGATCGACACGTTTAAAAGCGGGAACAGCTCAAAAAATGGTGTTGAATATGCTATCAACCGCATCAATGGTGAGAGTAGGGAAGGTATACCGCAATGAAATGGTAGATATGAAGCTCATTAATAATAAGCTTGTATATCGGGCTGTACAAACATTGATGAATGCGACAGATCTTAGTGAGGCAGATGCTGCAAGAATACTAAAAGAGAATGATCATAATTTGAAAGTATCTATTTTTCGTGTTTTAACAGGTGGAACAAAGGAGGATTCGCTTCATTATCTTGGTGAAGCTGACGGGCATATTAAGCATGCTATTCAATTGTATTATCAAAAAAATTAGAGAATGACTATTTAAAGGAGGGATGCCTAAAAAGAGACAGTAATAGAGAGATTTTATCTTATAAAACAGCAGTAGTTGGTGGCATTATTTTAACTTATTTAATTATTTTTAGGGGGAAGTTAAATGAAATCATACTTACAAAAGCTCGGGCGTGCATTAATGCTGCCAGTGGCTGTTTTACCAGCAGCAGCGTTATTAATGGGTATTGGTTATGCAATTGATCCAAGTGGATGGGGAGCCGAAAGCCCAATTGCATCCTTTTTTATTAAAGCTGGTTCGTCCATATTAGATAATATAGCAATCTTATTTGCAATAGGAGTTGCGCTAGGGTTATCAAAAGATAAAGATGGCGCATCCGCTATGAGTGGTTTAGTTTCCTATTTGGTTGTGAAAACTTTGCTATCTCCTGCTTCTGTAGCAATGTTACAAGGGATTCCTGTAGAAGAGGTGAACTTGGCTTTCTCTAAAATTGAAAATGCATTTATCGGTATATTAGCAGGTGCTGTTGCTGCAGCTTTGTATAATCGTTTTAGTAAGACACAGCTCCCAACAGCATTTGCCTTCTTTAGCGGAAAAAGGCTTGTTCCTATACTTAGTGCTGTTTCGATGCTAATCATTTCCGTCATTTTATTATTTGTTTGGCCAGCAATTTTTTCAGGACTTGTTTCTTTTGGTGAAGCAATTAGTAAGCTTGGAGCAGTTGGTGCTGGTATATATGGTTTCTTTAACCGACTACTTATTCCAACAGGGTTGCATCATGCCTTAAATGCTGTATTCTGGTTTGATATTGCAGGAATTAACGATATTAATAATTTCTGGTCTAATAATGGGGTAAAAGGTGTAACTGGTATGTATCAAGCGGGCTTCTTCCCAGTGATGATGTTTGGACTTCCAGCAGCAGCGCTTGCTATGTATCATACTGCAAAAACAAAAAGAAAAAAACAAGTGGCTTCCTTGATGCTTGCAGCAGGGGTAGCAGCGTTTATAACAGGAGTTACAGAACCAATTGAATTTGCATTTATGTTTGCAGCACCTGCCCTTTATGTAGTTCATGCAGCATTAACAGGTCTCTCTCTTTTTATTGCCGCAAGTTTTCATTGGACAGCAGGCTTCGGATTTAGTGGTGGATTTATTGATTTCTTCTTAAGTTCACGTTTGCCGCTAGCAAATAATCCATATATGCTAATGGTTCAAGGACTAGTATTTGCCGTTATCTACTATACATTATTCCGTTTTCTTATTACTAAATTTAATTTTAAAACACCTGGAAGAGAAGATGATGAGTTAGTGAATGAATCATTAGATCAGGTTGCAGTGACTACAGATAATAAATTTGCTGTGATGGCTTCTGAAATTTATAAAGGTCTTGGTGGCGACAATAATGTCACTTCTGTTGATAATTGTGTAACACGTTTACGGGTTGAAGTAAAGGACATGGATGCTGTTGATCAACAGAAAATTAAAGCAACCGGTGTACCAGGGATCAATATAGTGGGAAAAACAAGCATTCAAGTAATTGTAGGAACACAAGTTCAATTTGTTGCAGATGAGATTGAAAAGATTAGAGAGTAATAAACATTAGAAGGTGAAACAGCCCTAGTTGAAAATAATAGTCTAAAGAAGAATCTTCTAATGGAAATTCAAATGCGGTGGTCCCTCTTTTTTAGGACTACCGCATTTTTTGTAGACTTAAGAAAACTGAGAAATTAGCAGGTTTAACTGTCGGTTATCTAGAATCACCATAGATAGGAAAATACATTAAATGTTGAATATAAAAGTGGAAGGAGCGAGCCATTATGTCGTCTATTGATATTAATTGTGATTTAGGAGAAAGCTATGGTGCTTATCGTATTGGGAATGATGAAGGGATTATACCATTTGTGACAAGTGTTAATATTGCCTGTGGCTTTCATGCTGGAGATCCAACGACCATGAGAAAAACGGTAAAACTTGCGCTTGAGAATAAAGTAGCGATTGGAGCACATCCAGGCTTTAATGATGTACTAGGCTTTGGAAGAAGAGAAATAAATATATCACCTAGTGAAATTTATGATCTTGTTGTTTATCAAATAGGGGCATTAGAGGCAATTGTGAAATCAGAAGGGGGAGCTATGCAGCACGTAAAACCCCATGGTGCATTATACAATATGGCAGCAAAGGATATCCACTTAGCAGAGGCTGTTGCTAAAGCTGTTTATAAGGTGAATCCTGAATATATCCTTTTTGGATTAGCGAATAGTGAAATAATCAGGGCAGGTAAGCGATATGGCTTAAATGTTGCTAATGAGGTATTTGCAGACCGCACCTATCAGTCAGATGGTAGCTTAACTCCACGTACACAGGAACAAGCGCTTATCCATGATCCAAATTATGCAGCAAAGCAAATACTTCATATGGTCAAGGAGAAAAAGGTTGTTTCAGTTCAAGAAGAAGAGGTACCGATTCAAGCAGATACAATTTGTATTCACGGAGATTCAAATGAGGGCTTATCTATCGTAAAAACAATCAGAAAGACGCTCCTTCAGTCTAATATAAGCATTCAAAATTTCAAACAGTCGGAAGCAAAGCATTAATGCTTTGCTTCTCCTATAAAAGACTATGAATCTTTTGAGTTTTCCTAACAAAATAATAGTAGACGCAACGGTTTGATGGAAGAGAGCTAAAAAGAAATAGAAAAATAGCAGAAATTTAATGAAAAAAAATGGGACTTTTATTACGATAAGATGTATAATATATTTCATTAATGTTACAAAAATTGATTTGGAAACTATTTTGTAACAAATCTAATGGATAAACACTATCGAGATAGTAACAACTTAATGAGGAAGTTATATGAAGAAACAAATTTGTATGCATTAAATTATTTTTGCTCTCATTAATTTAAATGAAGATTTTTTAATTTGCTATCTTTCCATGGATTCACTGGTTTTGTTGGGAGTGGGAGAAATGGGTTCGATTGATGAGCTCTATAGACAATATAATCAAGAGTTAATTCATTTTTTAATATATTTAGGAGTAAAAAAAGAGGAGGCGGAGGATTTAGTTCAGGAAGTTTTTATCAGAGTTCTTAAAACAAAATGCTCCTTTAAAGGAGAAAGTAGTGAAAGAACTTGGTTATATACAATTGCAAAAAATATCGCTATCGATCATTTTCGAAAGCAAAAAAATTCTTATTCCTTTGATTGTGAAATTCCCATTCATATAAAAGATGAACAGGCACTTCCTGAGGAAATGGCACTATATAAAGAACAACTGGATTGGCTGAATCATTTACTAAAATGCTGTACGGTAGATCAAAAAAAGGTAATCTATTGTAGATATTTAAAAGACATGAGTATTGTAGAAACAGCATTAAATTTAGGATGGTCTGAAAGCAAGGTGAAGACAACACAGCATCGTGCTTTAAAATTACTTCAAAGAAGTCTAGTAAGTTCAAAAAATGTAGATGGAATTTCAATAGGAGGACATAAAGTAGAAATAGAGAGTTAACAGAGCATTACCACTCCACGTTTATTGTATATGGAAAGCAGAGGTAAAAAAAAGTGGAGGATAAACCCCCACTTGTCTTTATATGTTATTTTATTCCCTTCATCTTGCTCTGAATCATTGGTGATAACAAGAAAAGGATAATACTTAAGAGGATTGCTATTCCGCCTAAAATACCGAAATAGGCAACTTCCGATATTTTTGTAAATAATGGTGCGATTTGTGCATTAAGTGCTTGAGCAGCTGCACTAGATAAAAACCATAAGCTCATTGTTTGTGCAGAGAAGGCTTTAGGCGCAAGCTTTGTAGTTGCGGATAGTCCTACTGGAGATATACATAGCTCTCCAACAACTACAAGGAAATAGCTTAATACTAACCATAATGGACTTACTAGTGTATTTTCTCCACCAATATAGGCAGGTAACATCATAATGATAAAGGATAAACCTGCAAATAATAAAGCAATCGAAAATTTCTTAGAAACAGAAGGCTGTCGATTACCAAGCTTCATCCAAATCCATGCAAATATTGGAGCAAAAATGATGATGAACAACGGATTGATGGATTGGAAAATTGTCGGTGAAAGACTTAATCCAGCAAACTCTAATTGTGTTCGTTTATCTGCATAGGTAGCTAGAATAGTGGAGCCTTGTTCTTGGATAGCCCAAAACATAACTGCAGCTAAGAATAACGGAATATATGCAATTAATCTGGAACGCTCATCACGATCTGTCTTGGGACTGCGATACATAACAGTGAAATAGATAGCGGGAATTAAGAAACCAAGAATTCCAATAATTGTGATGAAAGAATCAAATGTTAATATTCCTAAAGAAATAGTAATAGCAAGAATAATGGCAAGGACAACTACACCAATTCCGATGGAAGAATAAACTTTTTTCTTTTCCTCTTTTGACAAAGGATTTGGCACTACTGTACCAGCAAGACCTAGGTTTTTCTTTTTAGTCATCATAAATACAATTAAACCTAATAACATCCCTACTGCAGCAAGTCCGAAACCAAGATGGAAGCTATAATTCATTCCAATCTCTCCGACAATAATCGGTGCTAGGAATCCACCAAGATTTATTCCCATGTAGAAAATACTAAATCCGGCGTCACGTCGAGCATCCTCTGGACTATACATTTCCCCAACAATACTTGATACATTGGGTTTTAATAAACCTGTTCCGATAACAATTAAGACCATCGAAATAAAGAACATGGTAATACTTCCTGGAACGGCTAAAACAATATGACCAAGCATGATGAAAATACCACCATAGAAAACGGCCATAGACGTACCAAAAATTCTATCAGCAAACCATCCGCCGATTATACCCGACATATAAACAAGGGAACCGTAAATGGAAACAATAGCTATTGCTGTTCCTTCAGAGATACCTAATCCGCCTTTAGAAACTTCGTAATACATATAATAAACTAGGATGGCTCTCATTCCATAGTAAGAAAACCTCTCCCAAAATTCTGTGAAGAAAAGAGTGAATAATCCTTTAGGGTGCCCAAAAAATCCCTTTTGGGGAACACTGTCCACAATTTTCTGTTTATTTAGTTCTGACATCATGAAACCTCCTCTATTATTTTAATATAATACTGAAAAGGTGCTAGATTTGTCAAAAAAATTTTTATTTCTGCTTTAATATAGGTAAATATAAGGAGGATATACTATTAAAGTCTTAATAATCTCTATTTTTAGAATAGAATAAGCATTTCTAATATAATAATTGAGGAAGGATTACTAGTATTTGATACGATTTGTGAGTGAATGGAAAGGAGAAATAGTCAAATAATCTAAAAATTGATGATTGCAATTATCAAGTGCGAGGTAGTGTTCGCAAGATTAAGTGATAGATTCACTTTGAGGAGAAAGGCGAAAGATAAAAAGGAAAGAAGATTCCTGCTATAGAAAAACCTGAACAATCATAGTTCCATATGCTTGTTCAGGTTTTTTTATTGGTTTATAAAAGCTGTGATAGTGGCTATTTACTTTTGTCCCAGCCTCTTGTTATCAATTAATTCGGAAGTCTCCACTAATGAACTGTCTTACTGACTAAAAAATTCAATTAACAACTTATCATCAGTGAGGGAAAGGAAAACGCCCACGATGATAAATTCATGTTATTTATCCACGTACAGCCTTAATTGCTTCTTCACGATTTGGATTATTATAAATAAATGATCCAGCAACAAGAACATTTGCCCCTGCTTCTTTCACTAATACTGCCGTTTCGGCATTAATACCACCGTCCACTTCAATATCAAGTGCCGGATTTAGTTGATCAGCCAATTGACGAACTTCTCTAATTTTTGGAAGTACATTATGGATGAATGCTTGTCCACCGAAACCAGGATTAACGGTCATTAATAGAACCATGTCAATATCTTCGATGATATGTTTGATTGTATCTACAGGAGTACTTGGATTTAATACTACGCCTGATTTAACCCCATTTTCTTTAATCAATTGAATAGTACGGTGCAGGTGGCGACATGCCTCAACATGTACTGTGATGATATCAGCACCAGCTTTTGCAAATTGTGGTATATAAGAATCAGGATTTTCAATCATTAAATGAACATCTAAAGGTAAAGTTGTAACTGGACGGATTGCTTCTACAATAAGTGGGCCAATCGTAATATTAGGTACAAAATGTCCATCCATGACATCTACATGGATATAATCTGCTCCACCTAGCTCAACGTCTTTTACTTCTTCTCCTAGCTTCGCAAAATTAGCGGAGAGAATGGAGGGTGCAACTTTAATCATATGTATTCCTCCTCTTTCTAGTCTAATATAAGTGCAATAATATACACATGAAAATTATAGCAGAGTGTGAGATATGGAACAAGAAAATTAAAAGCGGTAGCACTATTGCATGGGGAAAGAGGGAATAAAAAATAGTAGCCACTTCATAATTTAGGAGGATGAGAGGAAGTGGCTATTAAAAAATGAATCATGAAATGTAAAGAATTATAATTTATTGATGATTTCTTTTTGAATTTCAGCAGGTGCATCTGCAAAATTTGTGGAAATACAAGTAACTAACATTTCTTTATTTTTATAGAAAGGTTCTTTGTTTTTATTATAGTAAAAACGAACACTTTCTTCCTCTTTAAAAAATTCTTTTCCGATTTTTAATAAAGTAGTTATTGGCAGGCTATTAAAGGATATATTGCTTTCTTCCTGTTTGGCAGTTGGAATTGACTGCTCTTGACCTGCTAGTTTAAATTCTTTCACTACTTTTTTTAGGATTTTTTCTTGAGAGATTACTTGTTTAAACAGTTTTTTGCGCACTCTCTTTTTCTTGGATTGAAGTCCAAAGGATTCTAAAATAAAGTGATGTAACTCTGTATTTTGTGTAACTTCTTCTTGCATTTTACTGATTGTATTCATTGCAAAACTCCTCTAATCTTTTCTTTCAACCCTAAATCCATGGAATATAGGGATTTTGGCACTGAATCATTATATACTAAACTATTAAAAGTACAAAATTTAATTCGAAATCCGAAATAAACATCTGGTGCGAAATGGGTGACTATTAAAAAATTATCTAGCAAACTATAAAGAGAAGGCATATAGCCTTCTCCCTATTACTCTCCTCGTTCTTCAAATAAGCGAGCAATTTCTACAATGACATTTGTCGCTTTTATCATGTTGTCAACAGATACATATTCATATTTGCCGTGGAAATTTTCGCCACCTGTAAATATATTTGGGGTCGGTAGTCCCATATAAGAGAGCTGGGAGCCGTCAGTTCCACCACGAATTGGTTGGACAATAGGGCTAATACCGAGATTGTCCATTGCTTTGTAGGCAACATCAACAATTTCTTTTACTGGTTCTATTTTTTCGCGCATATTGTAGTATTGGTCCTTTAAGTCTAACTTTATCGTATTATCGCCATATTTTTGATTTAATTCGACCACAATTTCTTGTAGAACATTTTTTCTTTCTTCAAAAGAATTACGATCAAAATCACGGATAATATAATGGAGATTTGTCTTTTCAACATCTCCTTCAAAGGACAGTAGATGATAAAAGCCCTCGTATCCTTCTGTAAATTCAGGTGCCTCACTTGCTGGCAGGCGACTTTGTAATTCCATTGCAATTTTTATACTATTAACCATTTTCCCTTTTGCTGTACCTGGATGCACATTTGTTCCACTTATTGTAATCTTGGCTCCAGCAGCATTAAAGCTTTCGTACTGCAATTCGCCTAAGGGGCCACCGTCAACTGTGTAAGCAAAATCAGCATCAAAGGCTTCTACATTAAATTTATGAGGACCTCTGCCAATTTCTTCATCCGGGGTAAAAGCAACTCTGATTTTTCCGTGTTTAATGTCGGGATTTTCCTTTAGGTAAATTAGGGCAGTGACAATTTCAGCAATACCAGCCTTATTGTCTGCACCAAGTAAGGTAGTTCCATCTGTCGTAAGTAAAGTATGCCCCACATAATTCTTTAGTTCAGGGAAATCGTTTGGAGATAAAGCGATATGTAAAGCTTCATTTAATATAATATCTTGCCCATCATAATTTTCTACTCTTTGTGGACGTACATTTTTTCCTGTGAAATCAGTAGCAGTATCTAAGTGAGCAAGAAAACCAATGGTTGGAACTTTTTTATTCGTATTTGCTAGCAAAGTAGCCATCACATAGCCATTTTCATCAATAGTTACTTCATCTAATCCAATTTCTTTAAGTTCTTCTACTAATAAATTAGCTAGTGTTAACTGTCCTGGAGTAGAAGGACATTCTGCGTTGTTCTCATTCGATTGTGTATCAACAACAGCATATGATATAAAGCGATTTATTATATTTTCTTTCACGGTATTCAACTCCTTTTCAAGATATTCTGATTTTATCATAGAAGGAATGAATAATACGAATATAGTGAATTTGCTGCTAACATTTTCGTTGCAATTAGAATAAAGCCATCAATGGAGAAGACTTGTTCACAATTATGTTGAAATTGTGGCTGGTTTGATGATTTATTGGGGTGGCTTTTTAGATAGAATATAGGTATTACTTATTGTAGTGAAGGAGATTTATAAATGAAGAAAAAAAATAGACCAATGATTATTTTCATAGTGATTGCGGTAATCTTGATTGTTTGTTTTGCAGCTATCTGGTTGTTAAACAGTAATCGTATTAATGCTATTGAGGATTTAACGAAAATAGAAGCATCCTCTACATTCAATCAGCAAGATGAGGAATATATCGTTTATTTTTGGCAAGCAACCTGTACATATTGTAAGGAAATTGAAGAGGATGTTATTGAGTTTAGCAACAGTGGAGACGTTCCAATTTATATTGTCGATATGCAGGAAGAAAAGAATGAAGCTAGCTGGTATGACTGGGAAGCCCACCATAAAGAGCATGACAAAATAATAGGTAAAATAGTGGACGGAAAAGAAGTTTGGAATGATGGAATAAATATAGAGGACTTCCAAAATGATAAAAATATTGCCTGGGGGGTTGTTGCAAATGAGGATAATCAAATTATTGCCACACATAATACAGCCTACGGCAATGAAGCGCCAGAAACCGCGAAGGAAATTGAAATTACTGGCACCCCAACGATGATAAAAATTAAAAATGGTATATTTGAAGATTATGCTGTAGGAGTAGAAGAAACACTTGATATGCTGGGGAAATAAGGTCGATAGAAGGCGGGATAAAACTAAATGGAAAAATCTGTAAAGACGAACAATCTCTAATTTAGCCCCTAAAATAAAGCTACTTTCTCATGATGGTATCTATGTCTTTAAATATAGTCAAGTGTAAAAACTATGTTCCAAGTACGAATTTAATGGGAAGAGGCTGTCTACAGGAAGTAGGACCACAAATAGAAGAATTAGGCGTAAAAAGAGCACTATTGGTAACCGATGCTTTCCTAAATGAAAGCGGGATTGTGGCAAAAGTAAAAAAAGTACTCGACGAAACAGAGATAGAGTATGTTGTTTATGCAGAAGTAAAACCTAATCCGACAACAGCAAATGTATATAAAGGAGTAGAAGCATACAAAGAAAATGAATGTGATTTTATTGTATCTGTTGGTGGAGGATCTCCTCAAGACACAGCAAAAGCAATTGGACTTTATGTAACGAATGGTGGAGATATTAGGGATTACGAAGGTGTAGGAAAAACTTCAAAAAAATCAGTACCAATTGTAGCGATAAACACAACTGCTGGAACATCCAGTGAATTCACCATTAACTATGTCATTACAGATGAGGAACGACAAGTAAAAATGGTGATGGTGGATAAAAATTGCCTTGTAACGATATCTGTGAACGATCCGGAGCTAATGGTGGATAAGCCTGCTGCATTAACAGCTGCAACAGGAATAGATGCTTTAACACATGCGATAGAAGCAATTGTTACTCCGGGAGCATATGCAGTAACCGATGCTACTGCTTTAGCTGCAGTAGAGAAGATATTCACTTATTTACCGCGTGCAGTTAAGGATGGACATGATATAGAAGCCCGTGAACAGATGGTATATGTTATGTTCTTAGCTGGTGTGGCATTTAATAATGCAGGTTTAGGATTTGTTCATGCAATGGCACATCAATTAGGGGGCGTATATGATTTACCACATGGTGTATGCAATGCTATGCTCTTACCTATCGTGGAAAGAGAAAATGCTAGACGGGATCCTCAAAAATTTCCTGCAATAGCTAAAGCGATTGGTATTTCTATTGAAGGAAAAACGGATAGCCAGTGTGCTGAGGAAGTCATTGCTGCCATAATAAAGCTTTGCCAAACAGTAGGAATTCCAGCAAAATTATCAGAATTAGGTGTAGATGAGGTGGATTTGGATAAATTAGCGAATTTTGCATTAGTAGATGCATGCGCTCCAGGAAATCCATTCCAACCTACAAAGGAAGAAGTCATTTCTATGTTTAAAGAGATTTTATAATAATAACATTTGGCTTCCAAGTAAGGAAAATCATTAAAAGAAATTGAAAAAGAGCGTTATACAGCATAAAAAAAGGATGTCTTAACAGAGTTATTTATTACAATAACACTTTAAGACATCCTCTTTTTCTTATTCTATTACTCTCTTCAACCCAATACTAGCTAAAGCAGTATGTAAATTTGCACACGTGGTAATCTTGCTAAAGTCGATTCCTAAAGAAATAATCGTTTGAGCAATTTCAGGTCTAATTCCAGAGACAATGGATTTAACTCCAATCAAATCCAAAGCGTGCACTACTTTAAATAAATTATCTGCAACCATTGTATCGACAATTGGTACGCCAGAGATATCTAAAATGAGATATTCGATTTTTAAATTGGCAGATTCTTGTAATGCTACCTCTAAAATTAATTGTGAACGTTGTGTATCTATTTCGCCGATAAGTGGGATAATCGCTGTTTCTTTCGCGATTGGAACAACTGGTACAGACAGTTCTTCTAATGCATTATAGGCAAGCTTCATTATCTTTGTATTATGTTCTTCATAAATATGCCCAATATAAGCACTTATTTCATCGAGAATCGGATCAATGATCTTTCCTACATCCAACATAGTAATTGGTGCAAAAGACTTCTGCTCCAATTCTTCTGTAAATACGTCCCAAATAACATTTCGATAAATGGATAGGGAGCGAAGGGCGGATTGTAAAGGAATATGATTCCTTACAAATGCTTCTGCAGTTTTTTCCGACCATTGCTGTATTTCATCTGTATCTTTATTATCCTTTAATGATTCAGCTAAAATGAAAAAGAGTTTCGCATTCCATTTATGCATATCTTCTTTTAGATATGGTAAGGATAAATCAGAGGTTTGCTGTAAAAATTGAGATAGCAATGTATTTGTATTTTCAGCAAGGATGTACTTGTTTTTTATGATTTTGTTACCTATATAAGCTAATTCATCCTTCAAAACGGCTCACTCCTAAGTATAAATCTATTTATAGTATACATGTTCTTTCCTAATATGTGGAGCAAATGAACTTCTATAAAGTCTTTGGATAAGGTCCTGTGGAATTTCTTAATACCAAGTTAGGCTTATACACATAGGACAATGGTAAAGTTCCTTTTTCTTCCACTGCATTGACAATCCATTTTGCTGCATCTAAGCCCATATCCATTTTTGGGTGGGATACAGAAGTTAATTTAACCTCAGAGGCTTCGGCTAAGAATGAATCATCATAGCCAATGATGGCGATATCATCTGGAATGGATAAATGTATGGAGCGAAGATACTGGATTACTTGGATGGCAAGTTGATCATTATAACAAATAATAGCGGTCGGTCTATTATCTGTTTTGAAAGTCTCTGCCAATCGCTCCATGGGAAATTCAACTTGATTTTCGGTAGAATAATTAATCAGCATTTCTGGGAAGAACGGAATCGAATAAGCTTTATATGCTTGTATGAATCCTTTCATTCTATTAATTCCTTGCAAATCATCGGATTTAAATAGTCCAATGATTTTTTTATGCCCAAGCTTTATTAAATGCTCTGTCGAAATAAATCCACCATATTCGTCATCCACCACTAAATGAGGGGGAGAGAGCTGTGGATAAAATTGGTTAATCATTAAATAAGGGATTTTATTTTGCTCTAACTCTAAATAAAACTTCATGTTTGGATTGAAGACATTTGTTTTAGTCGGTTCAATAATTAAACCGTCAATGTTTCTATTTAACATTGTCTGAAGACATTGTTTTTCTTTTTTTATATCATTGTCCGTACAAGCGAAAGTAAGTGAATATCCACGATCTGTTAAATAAGATTCAATTCCTTTAATAATGGATGGGAAAATATAGTCTGATATATATGTTGTAATGACACCAATATTTTTCGTTTTATTTAATGGAAGCTGAGAATGGGATAATGCCATTTGTGTAGAAGGAATCTGCTGATGGGAAACAAAAGTACCAGCACCCTGTTCTCTGTACAGCCAGCCCTCATGTACTAAATCGCCTAATGCTTGACGAATCGTATGTCGACTTACCCCAAACATTTTCCCCAATTCGTTTTCTGAATATATTTTTTCTCCAGGCTGCACTTTACCGCTAGTGATCCAGTCCGTAATTTTTTCTTTCACCATATTGTATTTTGTTGTTTGTGCCACTGTTTCACCGCTTTCCATTGTAGTTAACGATGTTAACTTATACGTACAATAAAAATCAATCATAGAGATATCGTATCAAAAATAGGCTTAAAAGACCAATGTTTTCTTTGATAAAGGGGGGAAAAGTCGGGTGAGAGGCACAAGAAAAAGAAAACATAGAGTTTAGCAAGGAAATAGTGAAAAATGATGTGGCAAGTATAATCCTTCTTATTTATTATACGTACAAGTTTATATACAATATCTTTTTCATAAAAGGATGTTTTGAAAACGTATTACTAAATTAGTTGACAACTTGTATATACATGTTATGATGGAAGGGAAGGAAAACATAAAAAATTCGTTCTTATGGTCTTGCGTAGAGTACTAAATCAAAGAAAGTTGATATTCATTATGATGTCGACCGGTTTGTGTGCAGATGAGCATAAGGTATTTGAACTTATTCTAATAAATTTAATGGAAAAAAACACAGATACTAAAATCGAGGCCACTGAAAAAGTCTAGTTCTCCAAATAAAATGAGGTTTTATTTATTTGAAAGCGAATAATAAGTTGGTTTGGAGAGGTGACCGCTTGACTCCTATGGGAGCAGCGAGAAAGTCCGAGACCCTGCAGGAGCGTGAGCTGTGAAGCGGCTCGGCGCTCGCCCCAATGAGTCATGTGGTCACCTCGGAAAACAATTTACACATCTAAGTTTAAAAGGCGGTTACAATCAATCATCAATAGCTATCAGTTTTTCAGTGCCCTCACTAAAATCATTACGTTTTTTGAGATAAAGGAAAAGGACATAATTCTCACATCGGTGGTGTAATAGATGGAACAAGCATGGTGGCAAAAGGCAGTAGTATATCAAATTTATCCGAAGAGTTTTCAAGATACAACTGGAAATGGAGTAGGAGATATTCAAGGAATAATAAAAAGACTAGATTATTTAAAGGAATTAGGGGTAGATGTCCTGTGGCTAACACCTATTTATGCTTCCCCACAAAAAGATAATGGCTATGATATTAGTGATTACTATGCCATTCATCATGAATATGGAAATATGGATGACTTTGATCAGCTATTAAATGAAGCTCATCAAAAAGGGATAAAAATAATTATGGATATTGTCGTTAACCATACCTCCACAGAGCATGAGTGGTTTAAACAGGCCGCCTCTTCTAAGGATAATCCTTATCGTGATTTTTATATTTGGAAAGATGGAAAAGAAGATGGAAAGGAGCCAACAAATTGGCAGTCAAAATTTGGTGGGAATGCGTGGCAATATGATGAAAAGACAGATCAATATTACTTACATCTCTTTGATGTAACCCAAGCTGATTTAAATTGGGAGAATGAACAGCTACGCCATGAAGTTTACAAAATGATGAAATTCTGGTTTGAAAAGGGAGTAGATGGCTTCCGTCTAGATGTTATTAACTTAATTTCAAAAAATCAGGATTTTCCAGATGATGATGGTTCAGTAGCACCTGGTGATGGAAGAAAGTTTTATACAGATGGTCCACGTGTGCATGAATTTATCCATGAAATGAATCAAGCTGTTTTTTCAAAATATGACAGTATGACAGTTGGGGAGATGTCTTCCACAACATTAGAGCATTGTATTAAATATACAATGCCAGAACGTAATGAATTAAGCATGACCTTTAATTTTCACCATTTAAAGGTAGATTATCCAAACGGAGAAAAATGGGAAATTGGGGAAATGGATTTTCATGCTTTAAAACAAATTCTATCTAACTGGCAAGTAGGGATGCATGAAGGTGGAGGCTGGAATGCCCTATTTTGGTGTAACCATGATCAGCCGCGGATTGTATCTCGTTATGGAAATGATGGAAAATATCATAAGGAATCTGCGAAGATGCTTGCGACCACGATCCATATGATGCAGGGCACTCCATATATATATCAAGGAGAAGAATTTGGGATGACCGATCCTAAATTTACATCTATTGACCAATACCGTGATGTGGAATCTTTAAATATGTATAATATATTGAAAGCAAGTGGTAAGCCAGAAGCAGAAATCTTAGAAGTTCTACGTAGAAAATCCCGTGATAATTCTCGTACACCTGTTCAATGGAATGGAGATAAAAATGCTGGATTTACGGAGGGAACACCATGGATAGAAACAGCGAGAAATTATAAAGAGCTGAATGCAGAAAATGCAATAAAGGATAAAGACTCTGTTTTCTATCACTATCAAAAGTTAATTAACCATCGTAAAGAATACGATATTGTGACAGATGGAGATTATGAGTTACTTGCTCCTGATGATGATAAAATATTTGCTTACTTACGTAGTACAGATAAAGAAAAGCTATTCGTAATAAATAATTTTTACGAGGAAGAAGCGGTATTTACTGTACCGAAGCATGTTGATACTACAGGATTAACAAGTACAGCGCTTCTTTCTAACTATTCAAATTCTCCTTCATTTGGAGAAAGTATTACGCTAAGACCATATGAGTCCATTGTTTATCATTTAAAATAAGACTTCGTTTCCTGCGGAGAAATTTCGCAGGAAATATTTTTAATCAGATTTATGGGAAAATTTTTGTTATTGCGTTAAAATAGAATGAAAGAATCTTTTATTGGAGGTACTAGTTTGTTTAAAAATCTATTTAAAAGAAATAAGGAAGAAAATACGCGTTCAACTAATAATTACATTCAGCCATTAGAAGGAAAATTACTAAATATTAGTGAAGTTCCTGATCCTGTTTTTTCACAAAAAATGATGGGGGATGGTATAGCAGTAGATCCAACAAATGGTGTTTTAGTTGCTCCGGCAGATGGACAAATTATGAATGTATTTCCTACAAAGCATGCATTGAGCATGACGGACAATAGTGGAAAAGAAATCTTAATTCATGTTGGATTAGATACCGTTGCTCTTAAAGGGGAAGGATTCACAGCATTTGTTAAAGATGGAGATAAAGTAAAGCAAGGACAAAAATTAATGGAAATCGATTTTGATGCAATTAAGTCAAAGGTTCCGTCTATTATTACTCCAATGGTATTTACAAACCTAGGCGAAAATGAAAAAGTAGTAGTTGAAGGCAACGAAATAAAAATAGGATAAGAAAAAATGCTATGGGGAGAAACAGCCTCATAGCATTTTTTATAAAGAGAAAAGTTGAAATAAAATTCAGGTAAAACTGCAGTTGAAAGATAAAAGAAGAAAGGGAAAATCAATCTTTAGCCAAAAAAATGTTAGTTTATACTGTCCTACATGTAGGGCGGTATTTTTTGTGAAGTTGATTTTTGGAATATTTCTAATCCTGTTGTTCTTTAGTACCAACTACTACTGTGATAATAGATATATGTTTATTTAGCCAATCTAACAAACAATAATGCTTGTTTACTATTCGATTGAAATCGCTTTAATTTAAACCAGGGCTTGCTTCCTGTAAGGAGTAATAATAACTTTATTCCATATGAAAAAAGTAATGGGAAAAAAAGTTTTTTCCCACTCTCTCAGAAATTATGCCTATATCTTGTAAAACTTAATGAAACAACCTATGCATAATTAGTGGCCTGTACATATAATGGCATGAAAATACTAAGAGAAGAGGTGAAAGCATGAAAGTTGTCATTTTATGTGGGGGCAAAGGAATGAGAATGAGAGGCTTGACAGAGAACTTACCGAAAGCCTTAGCTGATGTTAATGGAAAACCGATATTATGGCATATCATGAAGCATTATAGTGAGTATGGACATCAGGATTTTATTTTGCCATTGGGATGGATATAAGGGTGAGCAAATAAAGGACTATTTTGTAAATTTAGCTTGGAAAAAAAATGATTTAAAAATAGATTTAGAAAAGAATCAATATGACATTCTCGAAAAAACAGAGCCTTGGAAAATCACATGTATTGATACAGGCATAGATACGATGACAGGAGCGAGAATTAAACAGTTGGAAGAATTTATACAGGATGATATCTTTCTATTAACATATGGAGATGGTTTATCTGATATTGATTTAGATGCACTCATTGCCTTTCATAAAGAAAAAGGAAAAACAGTTACACTTACAGGTATTCAAAAAAATAATCAATATGGAGTACTTGATATAAAGGATGGAATTGCTACTAGTTTTACAGAAAAGCCAATTTTAGATAACTGGATCAATGGCGGATTTTTTGTTTGTAATAAGGAATTCTTTCACTATTTATCTGCGCAGCCAGATTGTGTGTTAGAGGAAGAACCTTTGAGAAAGCTAATTAACAAAAGAGAATTGGCTGTCTATTTACATGAAGGAACATGGATATCTATTGATACGCCTAAGGATTTAGAAGATGCTAGAAAGATATGGAAACAAAAATAAAGAGACAGGGGAGAGAGAGGACTGCCGTGAAATGGCTAAAAAAGAATATCATAAACGACTTTTTGAAAGCATTGTCCAGTAACGAAAAGGAAGATAAGTCTGCTACTATAAATATTCAACTATTCTCTAAAGGGGTTTCAGTAAAATTCCATGTAGATAATTTTGTTGAAGTTTTAAATGGAGCTAAAAACAAAAATAATAAAATGCTTGCTTTACCATCTCCACAAGATGATACACCATCACAAGAGAGTAATGTTATACAAAATCAATTGATTAATGAAACTAATCCAAGCACAATTAACGGTATTTCAAACAATGATGAAGCAGCCGCACAAGAAAAGGCAAGACAGGAAGCAGCCGCACAAGAAAAGGCAAGACAGGAAGCAGTCACACAGGAAAAAGTAAAACGAGCATCAGCTAAAATAAATGAGGTAAGAAAAACGTCTGTAACAGAGCCGATTTCATCCACCAATCAAAATTTTTGTGTAATTGCAGGTAAAGAATATTGTATGAAGATTATGGCGGTTTATCAATCACTAGTTAAAAATAGTGAGAATTTCAATTTATGGGTTTGTTGTACGGATGCTATTACGTACAAGTTTTTGAATGAAAAAAATCTAAAAAATATGCATCTTATTAGAGTAGAAGAAATAGAGAATGATCAATTAAGAGCTGTTAAACAAGAAAGAATGATAAATGAATATTGTTGGACATTAAAATCTTTTTTAATTGAATACATTCTTAAAAATAATGATATTGAGCAAGTTTTATATTGTGATGGGGATATGTATTTCTTCTCTAATCCTGAAAGTATTTTTAATGAATGGGGCTCTGCTTCCATCTACTTGACTCCACAAAGAGATTTAGACTGGGTAGAGCAAAAGTACGGGAAGTATCAGGCAGGTATTGTCGGATTTAGAAAAGATGAGACAGGATTGGCAGCTGTTCAATGGTGGAAGGATAGATGCCTTGAATGGTGTAGTGTAGTGGAAAACAATGGCCGATTTGGTGACCAAAAGTATCTAGATCAGCTTCCAATTATGTATGATAATGTTCGAATATCTACTAATTTAGGGGTTAATGCTGCACCATGGAATATTGTTTACAATAATGATTTTAAAATTTCTCTACAAGGAGATAAAGTTTTCATAAATAATGACCCGCTAGTTGCTTACCATTTTTCTTGTTTAACTATTTATGATAGTAATAAATATGATTTATGGAGTATGCATCAATTAACTATTCAAAAGGAAATTATGAACTATATATATGTTCCATACCTTGATCATTTAGAGGAATTAATTACGTCGTATCAGAATAGTTATCCTGGAATTATTCGAGCAACGCTTTCGACAAATGACTTTATTCAGGCAAAGACAAAGTATCATAACACTAAATTGAAAAGAAAAATGATTACGCATAATAATTATTTACTATTAACTTCTATTTTTAGTAAAGAATATTTAGTTAAAGGATTAGCGATGTACGATTCATTGGTTAAGCAGATAGACAATTTTCACTTATGGATTTGTACGATGGACCAAGAAACCAACGATGTCCTATCAAATTTAAATTTAAAAAATGTAACATTAGTGCCAATAGAAACAATTGAGACACAGCAATTAAAAGAGTTAAAGCAACAACGAACACTGCAAGAATATTGTTGGACAATAAAAGCGACATTAGTGGAACACTTATTAGCCACTCATTCCGATATTGACCATCTTTTCTATTGTGATAGTGATATATATTTCTTCTCCAACCCTATCTCTGTGTTAGATGACTTCGCTAGATACTCTGTCTATCTATGTCGTCAACGAGGAACAGACTTATTAGAACATTTCCATGGTCAGTATCAGGCTGGGTTTATCGGATTCAAAAACGAAAAAAACAGCAGAAAGATTCTAAATTGGTGGAAAAAGAGATGCTTAGAAGAATGCTCTGAAATATATAATGATGAACGGAAATCATGGGGAGATCAATTGTATTTAGATCGTATTCCAGAGTTATTTGAAAATATAAAAGTTAACAAAAACCCAGGAATTAATGCTGCGCCATGGAATCTTATCTTAAATAATACGCAACAAGAAGTAACCATGAGGGAGACTAAGGTATATATTGACAATTACCCATTGATGTTCTTCCATTTTGGTAGTCTATTAATGCTTAATGAGAATGAATTTGATCTATGGAAGCAAGAAGAAGTTAGTATTTCAGACCCAATATTAATAAATATCTATAATCCTTATTTAGTGAAATTAAAAGAGTTCTCAAATAGTTTCTCTAATAATCCAGAATTTTTTGCGAACGTACCTGCTGATTATTCAGCAAAAAATCCCTATTCTATCTCCTCTTTATAAGTGGTGAATACGATGAAATTGAAAAATAAAAAAGTGTTAGTAACAGGTGCTTATGGGTTTATTGGATCGCATCTTATTAAACAGCTAGTGAAAGAAAATGCGACTATTGCTGTAATTGTTAGAAAAGATTCTAATCCATGGAGAGTTCAAGAATATTTGCCTCAATTAAAAATATATGAGGCAAATATTCAAAATCGCCCCGAAATTTGCCGTATTATCCATGAATTCCAACCAGACTATATTTTTCATCTAGCAGCTTATGGAACGAATCCAAATAATAGAAATGATTTACTTGCTTTTGAGACTAATATATTAGGAACCATGAATCTTCTCTTTGCTGCAAAGGATATAAATTGCCAAAAAATTATTTGTCTTGGCAGTAGTTCGGAGTATGGAGATAAAAAAGAACAGATTCATGAAGAAATGCTATTAGAACCAGTAGATATATATGGAAGTACGAAAGCAGCCTCTACAATTATTGCCCATCAATTAGCACAAGAATATAAAATTCCGATCATCACCTTAAGGGCATTTAATATTTTTGGAGAAGCGGAGGATAACCATAAATTATTCTCTCATATTATTGAAAAAGTACTTCGCGGTGAAGAGGTAAAATTAACAACATGTGACCAATATCGGGATTATAGCTATGTAGGCAATATTGTCGATGGTTTAATCCTTGGAGCCACAAATGAAGGAAGCAGTAATATGATTTTAAATATTGCTTCTGGTAAGCACATCCTTTAAGATATTTTGTTGATTTAATTTATCAGCATTTAGATACGAAGCAAGTTCCTCTTTATGGTGCTATTCCAAAAAGAGAAAATGAAAGGAATGCACCAATACCAGATATAACTAAGATTCAAACCATTCTAGGATGGACTCCAGCAGTTTCCATTGAAGAGGGGATTAAGAAAACAATTGCCTGGTATAAAGGTTATTATCATTTTCAATAAGGGAGTGGAGGTGTAACAATGACAACTGATTGGCAAAAAATATACAAAAATAAAAAGATTCTTATAACTGGTCATACAGGTTTTAAAGGTTCCTGGCTAGCAATTTGGTTAGCGAAGCTAGGTGCAGATGTAATTGGTTATTCTTTAGATCCGATTAGTAACGAGTGCCTTTTTGAATTGGCTGAGTTGAATAATAAAATGAAGGATATAAGAGGAGATATTCGTGATGCGGTGAAGCTTCAAACAGTTTTTGAACAATATCAACCAGAGATTGTCTTTCATTTAGCAGCACAGCCATTAGTAAAACAATCCTATCGAGATCCAGTAAATACGTATGAAGTGAATGTGATGGGAACAATGAATGTGTTAGAAGCGATTAGAAAGACACCATCTGTTAAAGCTGGAATAATGGTAACCAGTGATAAATGCTATGATAATAAAGAATGGGTATGGGGATATCGGGAAACAGATCCAATGGGAGGGTATGATCCATACAGTTCAAGTAAAGGATGCTGCGAAATTTTGATATCCTCTTATCAGCATTCGTTCTTTCCTATTGACTCCTATAATAAGCATGGGAAGCTCATTGCTTCTGTACGAGCAGGAAATGTAATAGGAGGCGGTGATTGGTCATTAAATCGAATTATTCCAGATTGTGTGCGCTCCTTATTATCGGGACAATCTATTAAGGTGCGTTCCCCTCAATCTGTGCGTCCATGGCAGCATGTTTTAGAGCCACTTTCTGGTTATTTAAAAATAGGCGCTTATTTATATGAAGGAAAAACACAATATGCACAAGGATGGAATTTTGGACCGGAATCAGATAGCGTGACGACGGTGCAACAATTAGTAGAAAAAATAGTAATGCAGTGGAAGGATGGCACATGGGAAGTCGATACGTCATACTCCACGGAACATGAGGCAAAGCTTCTAAGCTTGGATATAAATAAAGCAAAGTATAATTTAGATTGGCACCCTAAATGGGATATTGACCAAACCGTATATTATACAATAGAATGGTATAAATTGTATAAAGAAGTAGATGTATATGAGCTTTGTTTAAAACAGATAAGTGACTATGAAAAATAAGATAACGAGACAAATAGAAGCTATTCTCACCCTTTCATTCGAGATAAATAGGCATATTGAAAGAGGAGGGAGCTTCTATTTTATTTCTTTGTTAAAAAATATTGTGAATATCACTAGCGAATAGGATGTTGCATTCTATAACAGAAGTTCGCTCAAAGTGGGATCACGCTGTGCCGCTGCGGCCAAGTGAACTGCAGTGACTGAGTGGTCTTGCTAATCTAAACGGGAGTCTCAGCCCTTCCACTCCAAGCAACGCACACAAGCTTAATTTAACTTATTAAAAATCTTTTTGACGACAAACAAACAGGATATTCCGGCATGGGAATATCCTGTTTTCTTATTTTTTCAATGAGGCTATAAAGTTTTTATGTCTTGCTACTATTCTTTCTTTAGCTAACCGTATTTTTCTTCGATTTTTATTACTTGTTAAAAAATATTCTTTCCTTTCAATAGTTTCTGCTAGTTTAGTTGTATTTGTTAATACTGTATAAGGTAGTTGGTGGATGGAAGCAGCAAAGTCTACTCCTTTCGATCGATAAGCCAATTGGATAAAAGGAGTGCCGCTTGAAGCGGAAAGCACGTTTGCGTGAAGTTTGAGGTTAAGCGAAAAATGGCAAATAGATAAGAAATGGTAAATTTGTGAAGCGGTACATACCTCTGGAATAAAAGTAACTTTTCTATTATCTTTTAAACTAGTATATAGCTCCTTGCAATGAGGTATATCCTTATCCCACATTGGGAATATAACAATTTGATATCCCTTTTTTAATAGCATTGTACATGCATCAAACATTTGGTTTTTGAGTTTATTTTCATCATAGCCAAATAAAATATTTTGAGTGGTTCCCCAATTGACGGCAATCATTTTTTTACTGGAGTCATGCAAGTATTTTTTTTGAATATAATCATCCTTTTTAGGGGTGAAAAGCATCCCAGAATCACCGATTATCTGATAATTACTTGTTGGTTTTGGATTTAAAGCTTTCATATATTTTTGCGTAAGTGGTCCTCTAAGACCTGCAAATGTTGCGTATTCGATTACTTTTTTTATTTTATCTCTATTTATCTCTTTGTTATTAAAAGTGGTTGAAGATACCTGAAAGTATCCTCTTTTAAAAGATTCAATTGTTTCTTCCGTCATATAATCAATACCTGTTCCGTAACAATAAAGAGGGAGATTCATTTCCATTGCTTCTAGGGCTAAATCAATAAAGAAACTACCTTGAAACAAAGAACCTCCTCCTAAAACGACTAGATCAAATGGTTTTTCTTTGTAAAATTCTTTCAGTTTTTTATTCGTATGAATTGGATAGGAGAATAAAGTATATTCTTCATTTAGCCATCTTTCGCAAGCTTGAGCAAATGCTTCATAGCAAACTTCATCTCCTATATTATTAACTCCTAAATAACCAAGATATAAAATTTTCACCGTTCGTTTCCTCCTTCCTTAGAAAGAATCACTTCGATATGATCAAGGAGCTGTTTCGCACGAACTTGTACAGAATGTTTTTTTCTTACCATTTTATAACCGTTTAGAGCTATTCGTTTCCCTAATGTATCATAATGGGTTAGATGATATTTTGCTTTCCGTTTAAAGTTCTCTTCATTTATTTCAATGAAATGGACACCAGGGATGAAACCTAAATCCTTAATTTCTTTCGTGCATGAAGCTAACAGTAATGTATTACAAGCCAACGTCTCGTAATATTTCATTACAGGATAATGATAAATGGAATCACAAGTGAAAAACATTTTTGCTTTGTTAAGTTCTTTTGCGAAACTGCTAGCTACCTTAAACGATTTCTCGTCATACTGTTTATGAAAATAGCCAGGATGTGCATGATAAGTGAAGTTCGGTAGCTTTTTCATTTCATCAAGAATTTTTTGACGTAAAGGATACACAGTAGGATGTACCGCACCCATCATTAAATAATCAATCGTTTTCTTTTGGTTGAAGTCTGTAAATACATCAATATTTACATAATGGGGGAACCATATCATCTTATCTTTAAATTCTGGATACCATTCCAAAAATGTATCTCTATAATGGGTAAAGATGTACTTTACGTTATTTTCTTTAATATATGCTCTTCTTTCGTCCATCTGGTAGTTTAAATCATGCATAATTATGCCGAAGGGAATATGACAGTCCTTAAGGCCAGTTACTTTTGGTGATCGAGTAGGACGTAAATCATTTACTAGGATAAAGTCAGGCTGAAAGTTCATTTTTTGTAGTATTCCACTTATATTACCGTCTTCCTCCCAGATCCTTATATCAACGTATTTCTTTAATTCTTCTGTTAAATAATACGTATTTCTTTCTATCCCATTTTCCCAGTTTTTTGTAATAAAAAGTATCTTTCTCTTCTTCTTTAATGTCATCAGCATCATGTCCTTTCCCTAATGTTTTACTATATATTCTATTCTTGTCCCCTTAAATCGGACCATAGCAAATTGACCAATTATTCGCTTACGTACACCTTTTAATGGATTGTCCATATACTATTAAGAGATACGAGAGGTAGGAGGCGTACTTTAGATGAATAAGATTCTTCTTTCAGGTTATTACGGGGAACTAAATAGCGGAGATGATGCATTACTACTAGTCTCCTCTTGGGGAAGCCGAAAATTTCTTTTTGGAGAGAAAATCTATGGGACATGTATACAAAAACCTGTTCTTCCATTAGATGCTGCTATTGAAGCTCTTTTTGTTCCAGAAGAAGAACAAAAAGAGCGTAACGAAAACCTTTTGCGATTGTACAGGCAGTGTTATGGGAGTGATTTCATTTTATATGGCGGTGGATCTGTTTTTCATTCCACAGATAAAATGACAAGAGATGGGGACTTAATTGATGTAAATAGAGGGAAAGGAGCAGCAGCGATCGGGGTATCTTTTGGCCCGTTTAGAGATTCTGCTGCACAGGAAGCATGTAAGAAGCTTGTTGAGAAATTTAAATATATCGGTTGCAGAGATGTGGAAAGCTATGATTTAATTCGTTCTCTTAACCCCAATATTAATGCAGAAATAACATTTGACTTAGCTGTCCTGTTACCGCTTGTAACGGGGGTGGATTTTTCAAGAGATCATAAGAGAAAGGGATTAGGAATTTCCTTATGCCATTATGAAAGATATATTGGGGGAGATACAAGTGTAGAAAAAACAAGGGTCGAAAAATTGATAAATGTTATAAATGGGTTAAAGGAAGAGGATTTTGAGGAATTAGTTTTTATTGATTTTAATGGTCATCCTATTTTTGGAGATCAGGACATTCATCGAGAGGTTATCAATCAGCTACACACAAATATACCTATTAGACATGTTTCTTATGATAAAAACCCATTAAATGTTCTTCGCACTATTGCTTCTTTAAAAGGGTTGATTGGTATGCGATTGCATAGTGCAGTTTTTGGTTATATCACCAATACGCCAACTATCATTTTCTCCTACCATCCAAAATGCGATGGCTGGGCAAAACAAATTCAAGCACACAATGATTTTATTATTTCCTCCAATTCTTTTACAGAGGAAAGTGTATGGCAAGCTCTTAGGGAAATTGCAGTTAATCAATATCAGTATCCTAAGCTATCCATAAAAGACGCACAATCATTAGCAATGAAAAATTGGGAGGGTACAAGATGGTCGCTGTCTCAGTAGTAATTCCACTTTATAATAAAGAACAGTATATTGAAAGAACGATAATGTCTATTCTATCCCAAACATTTCAGGATTTTGAGATTATTATTGTAGATGATGGATCAACAGATGGCAGTGTAGAAAAAGCAGAAGCTTGGATAGACAACCGAATTTCAGTTCGAAGAATGGAACATAAAGGTGCTTCAGCTGCAAGAAATGAAGGGATTCTTGCAGCAACAGCAGATTTAATTACTTTTATTGATGCCGATGATGAATGGAAGCCTCGATTCCTAGAAAATATCATCGATTTAAAAAACAAATATCCTTACTGTGGTGCTTATGCGACAAGTTATGAAATTCAGTTGCCGAGCAAAAAAAAGATCATACCTACTATTTATGAAACACCAGAAAAGTGGGAAGGTGTGTTCACAAACTATGTGGAAAAAACACTAAGGGATTTGCCTATTATCTCCTCAGCAGTTGCCGTCAAAAAAGAAGTTTTTAAAGAAATAGGGTTGTTTAAAGAAGGAAAACCACTTGGGGAAGATCAAGATATGTGGTTGAGGATTGGAATGAATTATCCGATTGCTTATAAAAATGAAAGTTTTGCGATTTATTATCGTGGTTTAGAAAATAGCGTGTGCATGGATTTAAGTATTTTAAATCGTTATCCAATTATTGACTACTTAGAGAGACTCCTTCATAAAGAAAATATTCCTTATTTTGATATTTATTTATCAAAACTAAAATTAGATTACAGCAAAAGATTAATAGAGGCAAACCGATTAGATTCTGCATGGGTAGAATTACAGCATACGAATGCAAAAGTATATAAATGGGAAAAAATAAAATTGTGGATGCTTTACTATTGGAAAAAGATAGCCAATAAATTTAGTTTCCATTCCAAAAAATATAACAAAGAATGTCCGTAGCTAAGGCACTTAAAAGACACTGTGCCCCTGCTAAATGAAAGAGCTGGGGCAAATCGATTTTACTTTCATGCGTTTTTAATTGGTGCACCAGGTGGATAGTAATAAGGGGGGACTTTAATCCAGCCTCTTTGTCTCATTAAATCCTTTAAACTTGCACCGAATTTCATTTTTTCTAACATACATTGGGTAAACATAGTAGCTATATCATTTCGTATGCATTGGGAAACAGCTGCTGCACAGTGAGTAATGGATGCAGCGGTTTTAATGCCTAGTCCATTCATTATTTCGTCATCAGTCATTTTCACACCAAGAGGCACGGCCTGTGAATAAGATAGTGGTCGTTGTTCACTTGTTGGCGGCAATGGAATTCCTTCAGCTATAAGAAAGTCTCGAAACCATTGCCCATGCGCATCACATTGTTTAAAACTGTCTTTTAGTGACTTGATAACATCATCATCTGTTGTTGTATTTAATGCAACTTGAATATAAATATTCGCTTCATCCACAATAGTAAGATAAGTCCAGCAACTCATCACTTCACCTACATGCAGCGGATTTTTTGGCTCTACATCTAAATTCAACTGTAAATAATCCTTTAATGCTTCAAAAATAGTTGTCATCATAACCATCCTAATAGGGAATTTTTTTCATGAATTAACAATCCTATGTTTAAAAACAATGAATTGTTAGATAGTGGCTGCTTTCATCATTTATTTGCTTTTCGAAAAGATGCAAGTTATAAGAGAAAATGTTAAGTGCTATTCGATCAACTCTATTATTAGCATGTATTAGCGAATAAATTCGCAAGGAATGGTAAATTATTAATTTGCAAGGTGGAAACTTTTTTTCTCTAGACCCACTGATTTCTTTTCTGTTAATATAGTTAGGTTGACTTTTTGTACATATTGAAATTATTGGAAATGATAAAAAGAGGTTGATGAAAATTGGGATCGAGAGAATTACTAGCCAAAAGGGTAGCTTGGATTAGTGTCATTAGTAATATTGTATTAACTATTGGAAAATTAATAGTTGGCTGGATGGGGAATAGTGACGCTGTTTTCGCTGATGGGATTCACTCTGCTGCAGATGTCTTTGCCTCTGTCATTGTTTTGGTTGTTATTAGAATTGCCAATAAACCTGCTGATCAAGAACATCCATATGGACATGGTAAGGCAGAGATAATTGTATCAGGATTAGTCGGAATGATTCTTCTTGGAGTTTCCGTCTATTTGGTATATGAAGTAATTATGGGATTCTTTCATCCGATAACAACGCCAAGCTTAATCGCAATGTGGGTTGCTGTAATTTCATATATTTCAAAGGTGCTTTTATATCGATATAGTAAGAAGATTGCTGATGAACAAAATAGTAAAGCGATTGAAGCAATTGCTTATGATCATAAGGCTGATATTGTTTCATCCATTGCAGCTGCGATAGGGGTTTTATTGTCTATAATCGGGGAAAAGTTAACGATTAATTTCCTTCTTTATGGGGACAAAGTTGCCACTATTATCGTCGCATTTTTAATCTTTAAAATTGCAAAAGAAATGGTAAGTGAAGCTTTTGATATTTTACTTGAGCGAAATATAGATTTAGAAATTTTAAGGGAATATCGTGAAATTATTGCTTCCTTTACGGAAGTGAAAAGGATTGATCGTTTACGTGCTAGAGAACATGGCCACTATATTTTAGTCGATTTACGAATTTCCATCGATTATGATAAAACGATTAAGGAAGGTCATGATTTATCGAGAAAAATAAAGAAGAAGCTAATGGCAAAGCATGACAATATTAATGAAGTGCTCATTCATCTGAATCCTTATTTTAAAGAATAGAAGCTTGTTAGTATTTTAATTAGTTAATTGTGACAATATCAGTAACATATGCCTAGTTCCATTGAATATAGGTACTATCAGCACTATAGTAAAGGGGAAGATAATAAAGTCTTTCTTAAGGAGCTGAACACAGTGCAAAAAGTATTATATATTACAGCAAATCCATTTGATGAATCTAAATCATATGGGATGGTAGTAGGTAAATCATTTATTGATCAATATAAAGTATCGAATCCAGATGATGAGGTTATACACATTAATCTATATAAAGAATACATTCCTTCTATTGATGCAGATGTTTTTCAAGGATGGGGGAAACTACAATCTGGAAGTGGGTTTGATCAGCTATCTGATGAAGAAAAAACAAAGGTTAGTCGTTTGGCGGAACTTAGTGAACAATTCGTTCAAGCGGATAAATATATTTTTGTTACACCGTTATGGAATTTATTATTTCCTCCAGTTATGAAGGCCTATTTAGATTCAGTAGCTGTAGCTGGCAAAGCATTCGAATATACAGTCGAGGGACCAAAGGGACTTCTTGGTAATAAGAAAGCTCTTCATATTCAAGCGAGCGGCGGTATATATTCTCATGGACCATCTGCTGATAAAGAAATGGGACATCGCTATTTAAAGACGCTAATGGGATTTTTCGGCATTACTGATTTCCAAGGCTTATTTGTGGAAGGGCATGATTTAGCGCCAGAAAAGGCAGAAGAAATTAAAGAAAACGCGGTTGCGTGTGCAAAGGATGTAGCAACTACTTTTTAAATAGAATAGAACTAAAAAAAGGTCATGAAAAATGATGTTCTTATATGAACACTTTTTTCAGTGACCTTTTTTTAATGATTCCAGACTTCTTTTAAAGTAAAACGAAATAGTTCATCTAGTTGTTCAGTTGAATCTAGCGAATGTTTTTCTAAACTTTTTGCGAAAGTTTCTAATTGGTATATCTCTCTTTCTAAATACGTGTTAATAAGGTTGATTCGTGGTTCGAGTGTTAATTCTTCTCCAGATATTTTCCTTTTTAATAAAGTATCAATACTCATACGAAGGTCGCCATCTGGGATAAGTTTATGTACCAAAGTTTCGAATTCCATTGGTGGAATCGTTTGGTATATTTGAGTCCACTTGGCTGCTAAAATTGGTCGTAATACATAAAAATATTTTTTGATTTTAACAGTATCTCCTTGTAAATATTCTCGGAAATTTCCTTTCGCCATATTTAAATAATGATAGATAGTGGAAGAAGGCGAGAATATTTCTTTTTCTAGTTCTTTCATTTTGTCAATGGTTGAAAAACGCTGGTAATATACCATACTGGAGCGTAGCCATTCTAATAAAGGTGGATTGGATTTTCGAAAAAGCTTAAGAGCTTTAGTCAGTTCCCACCCGCTCATATCTAATAATGGATCAACAGGGATTGATAGTGAATCATGGTTAGGAATCTCGATTACATCTCGTTTGCGGTCAATCGATAAGTACCAGTTTGGTTGATGAATATAGATAAAACGAACATCATAATCACTATCCTTGGATGGAAAACCCCATGCACGACTTCCGGATTCACATGCATAAAGTACTTTTATGTTAAATTCTTTTTCCGTTTGTTCGATTATTTCTTTGATATGCATTTCCATTAAGGTACACATCCTAGTTATTTTTTGTTATTGTATATGGTATCATTTTTCTATCTTTTCTGTAAAATGATAACGTTTTCTTGTATAATAGTAAGTGTATTTTTATATAACTTATAGTGAAATAGGTTGTTTTTATAATTTGAGTTAAGTCCATAATCTGTCATAAAAGGGGGAAGGGTAAATGAGGAATATACCAACTGCTATTCAAATGTATACGTTAAGAAATGAATGCGAAGCTGATTTTCGTGGGACTCTCCGTAAGGTTGCAAGCTTAGGCTTTCAAGGAGTAGAGCTTGCTGGCTATGGAGGGATGCCTGTAGGAGAATTAAAGGATTTACTGAATGAACTAGGTCTTCAAGTTGCAGGTTGCCATGTTCCCTTAGTTGATTTAGAGAGTAATTTAGCCAAGGTTATTCAAGAACAGTTAGTTTTAGAGAGTAAATTTTTAGTATGTCCTTATCTTTTACCAGAGAACAGAACAGAAGCTGATTATCAGTCACTGATTAGTTTCTTAAATAAGGCTGGAGCAGAGTGTCAAAAAGCAGGAATTTCCCTCTGTTATCATAATCATGATTTTGAATTAAATAACTTACAGGACGGTAGAACGGCATTAGATACAATAATGGAAGAAACAGACGCGAGCCTTGTTTTTGCAGAGCCAGATGTATACTGGCTTTCTAAGCGAGAGTATGATCCAGCGAAATGGATTGATACATATAGAGACAGAATAAAGCTTGTCCATTTAAAAGATATGACAGAGGATGAAGAACGTTTCTTTGCTGAAGTAGGGACGGGGGCAATTGATTTTCCAGCGATTCTAAAAAAAGGTGACGTAGCAGATATACAATGGTGGATCATTGAACAGGATGCTACAAGAAGAACACCATTTGAAAGTATTGAAATTAGTTTGAATAATTTAAGAAAAATGCTAGATGAATTAAATAAATAGTATGCAAAAAATAGTGGGGGCAGGTCCCCCGCTATTTGAATATTTCCTTTCTATTATCATGTTATTGTTCTCTAAGTAAAGGCATAGAGCAACAGCGAAAGGAACCACCAGACTTAATTATTTCAGAAAAATCAACTTCGATGACCTCATAGCCTCTTTTTTGAAGTTCTTTATTTACGCCTTCATTCATCGGCAAGCTAATTACTTTTTTGTTGCCAATGGATAATACATTGGTACCTAATGTGGCTTGCTCTTTTGCGCTTACATGTATTAAATCATAACGATCTCGTAACATTCGTTCCTTTTCTTTATGGAATTCCCCCGGAAATATTAGCCCTTCCGTAGGAGACAGAACATTAAACACACAATCTAGATGAAGATACGTATCGGTAAAGGGTACTGAAATGACATCATAGGATGGTAGTAATGTCTGTAAATGCTGGATAGCAAATTTATTTGTACGTTGGCTTATTCCAACATAAATGGTTTTACCGTCAATGATTACATCGCCACCTTCGATGATATTTCCTTTAATATCTGTATAAGTAATTTCCTGTTCTTTTAAATAGTCTATTAAAATTCTTTCTTCTCCACGTCTTACATCTCGAGCCATTTCTGCTACGAAGATTTGATTTCCCAATGTAAAGCCGATATCCCTTGTGAATACTTGTTCATGGAATTTTTCTACAGGAGGAAGCAGAATCGTTTGTACTCCATGTTCTTGCAGCTTTTCAACAAATATTCGATGCTGCTTTTCAGCAAGTTGCCTATCAATATTTTTCTTTGCATGTTTCTTTTGAATATCGTTTATAGGAACTTTAATAGCCATGAATTCTGGTGGTGCTAAAACTACAGCTTTTAATGGATCATATTCATTGGAACAGTGTACTTTCATGACAAAATCCTTTCTAGTTTAATATAGTATTTAGTTTTTCCTGATTGTGTATTTTTATGAAAGAACTTATGAGGTTTGTTTGAAGGGGAGATGAAAGCCACAAGAAGCAGCAAATCGGGAAAAAGTGGCGTTCAAAAGTGGAATGAACGCCACAAGGATAAGCAAATCAGAAAGAAATAGCGTTCATCACCCCAAATCGATAAAGCAAAAGAAGTTAATGAACAAGAATAGCCAGTGAAGCATGCTTCACTGGCTAAAGGTAAATGGTAGATTAGCTTTCATCAATATCTTTACGATTTTTCTTAAATAGCTTAGAAAGCACTTCATACACAATTGGAACAATAACGAGTGTTAATAAAGTAGAACTGATTAAGCCACCAATAACCGTAATACCAAGGTCTTTAGAGATTAATCCACTTCCACCTGATCCAATTGCTAATGGAATTAATGCACCAATTGTTGCAATTGCTGTCATTAGAATAGGGCGAAGACGAGTAGAACCTGCTTCCAGAATCGCTTCACGCATATTCATTCCATCACGTTCCATATGAATGATGCGGTCTACTAATACGATGGCATTTGTTACAACAATACCAATTAACATGAGTAATCCCATCATAACCGATACGGAAATAGTTAGACCTGCCAGATATAAGCCTACAAATGAACCAATAACGGCAAACGGTAAACTAAATAAGATAGAGAATGGGGCAACCCCTTCACGGAATGTTACAACAAGAATAAAGTATACAATCGCAACAGCAGCAATCATTGCTACACCCAATTGCGTAAATGTTTCATTCATATCTGCTGCAACACCAGCAACATCTATTGTAACGCCTTTTGGTAAGTCGATTTTATCGATTTCTTGATCCACTTCACTTGTTACTTTGGAAACATCACTACCAAGAATTTTTCCTGATACAGTTGCGTAATACTCTCCTTTACTACGAGAAAGTGTATTTAAAGTAGTTCCTTCTTCTACTTCAACAAGCTCTGAAAGTGGCATCGTATTTCCTAATGCAGTTGGAATTTCTGTGTCTAGCATATCGTCAATTGATTTTGGCTGTGCTGCTTTTTCTTGCTGAACGATGACATCTAAAGCTTCACCATCTTTTTCAATGGTTGTGACAACATCTTTTGTATTATCTGGGCTTAGCATCATTAGAAGCTGACCTGCTGTTAAGCCGTACTGCAATAATTCATCTTGATCTACGTTAAATGTATATTCTACATATGCATCTTCAGCAGTAGTTGAAACATCTTCTAATTTGTCGTTCTCTTTTAAAATATCTTCTGCCTTTTTAACAGCTTCATTAAGCTTATCTAAATCTTCGCTATAGAATGTATAGCTTACTTCATTTGTTGACATTCCCATTGATGAGAAGTCTTGCGTTTTCCATTCACCAGACTGACCAATATTTGTAATGTATTCTTCAATTTCATCACGAACTTCTGGGAAGTTCTTCATATCTTCATCAAAGATTAGGTACATAAGTGCACCGCCAGCTCCCATGCCCATCATGGCACTTTGTGCATCAGCAGTATCATTGATAGATAATTGAACAATATCAATATCTTTGCGATCAAGCATTTTTTCTTCTACTTCTGTAACGTTCTTTAATGTTTCATCCTTTAATTCACCAGTTTCTGGTGTATAGGTGATATACATTGTTTTTTCTTCTTCACTTCCTAAGAAGCTAAAGCCGATTAAAGGAGTAAGAGCAACACTTCCAGCTAATAACACGACTGCGATAAGAGAAGTGATGATTTTATGGTTAAGAGCTTTTTCAAGAATCCCCTTATACCAATTCGCCAATTTGCCGGCTTCTTTATGAGTGCTTTCTACTTTCTCTCCATATAATTTCTTCTTGAATAAGAAGTGAGAAAGAGCTGGCACAATTGTTATTGCAACAAGTAAGGATGCGCCAAGTGAGAATGCCATTGTTAAAGCGAAAGGACGGAATAATTCTCCAACCATTCCACCAACAAACATCAATGGTGCAAATACAGCTACCGTTACTAATGTAGAAGAAAGGATTGGTTTAAACATTTCAATCGTTGCTTCTCTAATTAAGGCACGACCTGTTAATTTTTCTTCTTTAAGGTGAAGTCGTCGGTAAATATTCTCCACAACAACAATAGAGTCATCAATTACCCGACCAATCGCAACCGTGATAGCACCTAGTGTCATAATATTTAATGTAATATCCATCCAGTTTAGTAGTAACAATGCCATGAAAATAGAAACTGGGATGGAAATAATAGAGATAATCGTTGATTTAAAATCGCGTAAGAATAATAAAATGATTAATACAGCAATTAAACAACCAAATACTGCTTTTTCAATCATCGTAAATACGGATTTTTCAATTGGAGCTCCTTGGTCAAGTGAAACATCAATTACTAAACCATCGATATTCTTTTGTTCGTCCTCAATTAAATCCTTAACGCTGTTAACGACATCAACAGTGTTAGCTTGCTGTCCTTTTACAATTTGGATTGCAATTGCATCTTCACCATTTGTGCGAGAGACAGATTCTACTTTCCCAACCACTTCAATTTTAGCAATATCGCTAAGCTTGACAAATGGGGATGGATTTTGTTCTGATGGAGTTACAGGGATAAGCATATCCTTTAGTTCTTTTTCTGTCATGAACTTCCCATCAATTGCAACTGCTTGTTCCCCTTCTTCGAACTCATAAAGTCCTAAGGAAACAGCTAAGTTACTTGCTTGGATCATCTCTTTAACTGTATCTTCTGTTAAATCCAATTGTGCCATTTTTTCTTTATCGTATGTTAAATCTACTTCTTCAATATGTTGTCCAGTGATGGTTGCAGAAGCTACGCCGTCAATCTTCTCAATTTTAGGAAGGATAATTTCTTCAACAGTTGACGTTAATTCTGTAATATCTTCTTCCTTACTGCTGACACTTAACGCTACAACTGGCATCATATTCATACTGATTGCTGTGACTGTAGGTTCCTGTGCACCATCTGGCAAGGTGATATTATCTAAAGCAGATTGTAAAGCACGTTTTGCTTCATCCATATCTGTGCCATATTCATACTCTAATTGAACATTTGCCATGTTCGAATAAGAATTCGAATATACAGCTTTCACATCTTCTAGATTTTCTACTATTTTTTCTATCGGCATGGAAACCTCTTCCATTACCTTCTCCGGAGTAGCTCCCGGATAAACATCCATTACAGTTAAGTAAGGAATCGAAATATTCGGTATGGTTTCCATATTCATTCTTGTACCAGAATAGATACCTGATACAGTGATAATAATGGTTAGAAGCCAAACCGCAAGCTTGTTACCTAACACAAAATTTACTAAACCCTTCATAATACACCTTCCCCTTATTGACTAATCTAACTCATTTACCTATAATAAATGACTAAGTGGTCATATGTCAAACGATAGTTCATAGGAGTGGATGAGCATGACAAAAAAACAGCTGATTATGGAAAAATCAATTGAGCTATTTGCAAAACAAGGATTTGCAGCTACCTCCGTTCAACAAATAACCGAGCATTGTGGAATATCAAAAGGTGCATTTTATTTATCCTTTAAGTCTAAGGATGAACTAATCATGGCCTTAGTAGATTATTTCATGGAACAATTTATCGCAAAACTTGACTATGCAGTCAATCATGAAGAGGATATACTTTACCACTTTTATTATGAAATCTTTTTTACTTTTAAGGAAAATTCTAGTTTTGCTATGTTATTTATTAAGGAGCAAGCGCTTTCGTTTAATGAAGAATTTATCAATAAATTTACTTATTACGACCATTTACTAGAAAAAACAATGGAGCGTATGATTGAAAAAGTCTATGATCAGTCCATACAGTATTTGAAGTTCGATTTAGTATTTAGTATTAAAGGTTTCCTTAATACTTATACGCATATTGTGTTAACTCATAATGAATCAATTGATTTCGATTTACATATGCTTGCAAATTCTTTAGTAGAGAAAACAAATATTCTTGCTACCCATACGAAATCCCCGTTTTTTACAGAGGAAATATATCAGATGCTACATCAGTCCCTTACAATAGAAGTAGCTAAAAAAGAAGAGCTATTACAGCAATTAAAAGGGAAAATAGAAGAAGTGGAAGATGTTTATGTGAAAGAATCTTTATCATTACTTACCGTACAGTTGGAAGAAAGAACACTAAGTAATGTTTTAATCAAAGGTCTAATTGAAAATATTAGACATCATCGAGACTGTATGTGGCTATCTTATTTATTATTTAACTATTTTAAAATGGATAGAGCTCAAGAAAAATAACATATTAGTAAGGATGAAAGTAATCATACAAAATAGAAGAGAAGTATGAATGGTTATAAATAAATTTGAGTACTGAAGGTTTAGTGTTTATATAAAGCGCTAAACCTTTTTGTTTTTTTTGTGGGAATATATGGATATATCATGAGGCTGATGACCTGAATTACTCGATTTGGTAATTCTGTTACCGTGAACAATAAAGAGGAACGTTGACACTCGTAATCTACTATATTTATAATCTCACATAGATAGAAAGCGTTTACTTTAGTTAGAGAGAGTCTATAAGTAAATGCTTAATTTAGTAGTACCTATTATTTAGGAATGTGAATGGGCTTTTTCTAAATAACAGATTGCTTAAATCTAGAGCAGGAGGAGAAAGAATGAACCAATTTGTAAGGAAGCTACTCATTATTCTAACTGTATTGGTCCTTGTATTAACTACAAGAGGATTCACTTTCGAACAAATCAGTGTGATGGCAGAGAATACAGAAGCAAAGGAAATACCTGAACACACATTAAGAATTCATTATCAAAAAGAAGACAAAAATTATGAGGATTTGGGATTATGGCTATGGGATGATGTAGCATCTCCTACTGCTAATTGGCCACAAGGAGCTATGGCTTTTGAAGAAGAGCAACAAGATGAGTATGGTACATATATTGATATTCCTTTGAAAGAGGATGCAAAAAAAGTTAGTTTCCTAATCGTAAATCGTACAAATGGTGAAAAAGAGGGCGGAGATAAGACGGTTACCTTAAGCAATCCATCATTGAATGAAATATGGATTAAGGAAGGTTCCGATACGGTAAATCTATTTGAACCAGTTAATTTGCCTGAGAATACAGTAAGAATTCACTATCAACGAGATGATCAAACTTACGATAAGCTAGGTTTATGGTTATGGGAAGATGTAGAATCTCCATCTGCTAATTGGCCAATAGATGCGCTTGCATTTGAAAAAACAGATCGCTATGGCAGCTATGTTGATGTTAAGGTGAAGGAAGATTCACAAAAAATTGGATTTCTTATTGTGAACCGAGAAAATGGGGAAAAAATTGGCGGGGACAAAGGGTTTGCATTACTTGAAGAATATGACCATTTATGGATAAAGAATGATGATGATAATGTCTATATTTCTCCATATTGGGAAACGCCAACTGATTTGGTATCTGGTGAGTTATTGTCTGATAAAGCAATTCAATTAATTTTTTCTAGTACAAAAGGTCTTACAGATGAATCATTAGTGAAAGACCTATCTATTGTGGACAAGAATCAAGAAGCGATTGCTTTTGATGGCGTGAAAATTACGAATGAAACAATGGTGGAAGTGACAGGAGTTTTTGACGCAGAAATGGGACCGTTTACGATTTCTTATCAAGGAAGAAACGTGAAGGTAAAATCTGGATGGAAAATGTTAGATGAAAATTATTTCTATGAGGGAGACGATTTAGGGGCTACTTATCATAATGGAAATGCAACATTAAAATTATGGGCGCCGAAATCAACTAAAGTTACAGCCGTTTTTTATGATAAAGAAAATGCAGCAAAGCAAATTGGAAGCATAGATTTAATCCAAGGAGATAAAGGCGTTTGGAGTGTGGAAGCGAAGGCGAGTGAGCTTGGCATCACAGATGTAAGAGGATATTATTACCAATATGAAGTAACCAATGATGGAAAAATTTCGAAAGTATTAGATCCATATGCAAAATCAATGGCAGCTTTCACGGTTAATACTGAGGGGGAGGTTGGCAGCGATGGTGATATGGTTGGTAAAGCAGCGATTGTTGATTTAAGCCAAACGAATCCAGCTAACTTTAATGGTGCTAATATTGCTAACTATGAAAAAAGAGAAGATGCGATTATTTGGGAAGCACATATCCGTGATTTCACCTCTGATCCAACGATTCAAACAGATTTAAATGGACGGTGGGGTACGTATAAAGCATTTATAGATAAATTGGATTATATTAAATCCCTTGGTATTACCCATATTCAGCTTTTACCAGTAATGGCATGGTACTGGGGTGATGAGACACAAATGGATGAAAGAGAATTAGATTATTCTACAGCTGCAAATGAATACAATTGGGGTTATGATCCACATAACTATTTCTCTCCAGATGGTGCTTATTCTGAAAATCCTAAAGATCCTGAGCAGCGTATTAGAGAATTAAAGGAACTAATAAATGCCATTCACGATGCTGGGATGGGAGTAGTGTTAGATGTGGTTTATACACATATGTCCAATGCGAGTCTATTAAATGATATTGTGCCAGATTATTATTTTTTCCAGGACAGTAATGGGAAATTTGTCGGAGGGTTTGGGAATAACTTGGCAACAAATCACAAAATGGCGGAAAAACTAATGATTGATTCGGTAAAATACTGGTTTACTGAATTTAAAATTGATGGTATGAGATGGGATATGATGGGGGATGCGACCTATGAAGCTGTTCAAAATGCTTATGATGCAGCAGCAGCTATCAATCCTGATGCATTATTTATCGGGGAAGGCTGGAGGACCTTTTCTGGACAACTAGCAGATTCATCTTTAGCAGGAAAAGGTGCGGATCAAGACTGGATGGATAAGACCGATAATGTTGGTGTTTTCTCCGATGAAATGAGAAATGAGTTAAAGTCAGGGTTTGGATCGGAAGGGGAGCCGCGCTTTATCACGGGAGGAGCTCGTAATATTCAAACGATTTTCAACAATATTAAAGCACAGCCATCCAATACTCCGGCAGATGATCCAGGGGACATAGTGCAATATATTGAAGCACATGATAATTTACCATTATATGATATTATTGCGAAAGCATTGAAAAAAGATCCGTCCATTCCAGCGAATGATCTGGAAATTCATAAACGTATTCGTCTTGGAAACTCGTTGATTTTAACATCTCAAGGAACGGCTTTCTTACATGCTGGCCAGGAATATGGAAGAACAAAGCAATGGCTAGGTGAAGGAATTCCAGAGCAAAAATATGATGAATTCACCGATGAAAATGGTAACGGCTTTGGCTATTTTATCCATGATTCGTATGATTCTTCTGATGCAATCAATATGTTTGATTGGACAAAAGCAACAAATAAGGAAGAATATGCAGTGAATGATGAAACAGTCGAATATACAAAAGGATTGATTGAATTAAGAAAATCAACAAATGCATTTCGTTTAGGGGAAAAGAGCCTTGTAGATTCTAATGTGACATTAATAGAAGCGAAGGAAATTCAGGAAGAAGATCTTGTAATCGCATATAAAAATGACTCAACAGATAATACAGGAAGCTACTATGTATTTATGAATGGTGATACAAAATCAAGAGAGCTGACATTACATGAAGACTTAACAGGTTTCAAGGTATTAGTTGATAATGATGAAGCCGGCAAAGAATCTGTTAAAGAGAAAAGTGGTTTTATATTAGCTGCTGATAAAATCACACTTGATCCTTTAACGACGGTTGTCATAAAAAATGAAAAAGAAACAGAAGGAAATCCGGATAATGGTACTACTGACCCAATTACACCAGAAACGCCAGGTGATTCAACAGATCCAGTTACACCGGAAAACCCAGCTGAAACTCCAGAATCAGCTACACCAGAGAATCCAGAAAAAGAAAATCCGTCTGGTAAAGACGAAGACTCAGTTAATTCTGACAAAGAGGTCAATGGTGGGAACGATGAAAAAGCGGATAATGACAAGAAGGATACTAGTGAAAAGAAATCCGAAAATGCATTGCCAAATACAGCGACAAATAATGGAACATATTTGTTGATTGGAATCATTATTTTAATAGCTGGAGTAAGTCTTTCTTTCATCCTTCGTAGAAAAAAACAAATACACTAATAAGTGAAATAAAAGCAGAAGTCAGGATTTTATTTTTTAAAACTGATTTCTGCTTTTTTTATCCTGAAATATTCATAGCACTTTAAAAGATGCACGTTTTTCTAAAATGCAGGTGAGAGTTTTCTATCTTTTTATAAGATTGAACATTTTCTA
>NZ_JBQHVO010000018.1:0-68195 GCF_052064465.1 Niallia sp. HCP3S3_B10
CGGTAATATCTTGTTTTTTTACTAGTGCATCGATAATTTCTGTTGTAAACTGATTCATAGGGAAGACCTCTTTTCTAGGATTGGTTGTGGTGACTTAATTCTACCAAGAGAAGGTCTTCCTTTTTACATGGAAATTTTCATTTACACAAAATATTTTATACTCTCAATTGAAATACTCCCTACTCTACTCTTATCTCTATAGTACAATCTTATAAAAAAGTGATAAATCAATAAGATATATTTTAGATCAAGTTTAGTTAACAAATTTAGATTACTTTCTTTAAAATTTCTGGTATCAGAGTTAAATTTATAATAGATGATTCTTGACACGAAGGAATTGCTTTCGTCAGCATTTTTAACTTTTAAGGTCCTTAAGTCCTTATTACATTTACAATAATAAAACTTCTTTCTATATTGTTTAATTGGTTTTCCACAGCTACTACATGAAGAAACAAGGAAACAATTATGTATTGGACATACTAAAAAAATTCTTATATCCCATAATTTATGATGAATACCAACAGTTTCAAGGCATCTAGGACATACCTTAGCATGAGCATTCATCAAACTGTCTTGATACAAAGTAAAATTAAAATGCTTAAATTTTCCTTTTTCATAATCAAACTCGTTATAAAATGTAGTTATTAATAATTCATTAAGTGACAAGCCAGTTAAATTCATTAAAGATGAAAAATCAAATTTCCATGGTAGCAGATTGCGAGGACCAATATAGTGATTAAAATCAGAATCGTTTAATATCCATGTATTTGTTTCATACATATTTTCAATTGATAATCTATTAATATAACTAAAGATATTTTCATCTTTTCTAGGTTTAACTACACAAAGTAATTTTTTGTTCAATAAATAATCACCCCCAAAAAAGTTATTTTACTTATAAGTTTAAAAGATATAATAATATATAATTGAGTAATCTTAAATCAATTTAAGATTACTCAATTTTTCATTCCGAATAATTATGAAAAACTATTCCGGTCAATTATGAAATTATTCCGGAGAATTATGAAAAATCACAATTCTTTAGACCGCTTCATTTCCATGTACTTTCTCGTCAGGAATTAATAGCAGTCCTAATTCATGATGATCCCCTTCATATAAGGCCCTTTGCACAAAACGAATTTCGCCATTTGCATCGAACACTTCTAATTTACAATGGGCTGAGTTTTTTTGTAATGCTTTATATAACTGGTTTTTATCTTGAACAGGAATACTATTAACCTTCGAAATCATTTCGCCAATTTTCAGACCCATTTTATCCGCTGGAGAATCTGGGACAATTCCTAATATTACAACACCATTATTTTTTCTAGAAAAGTAGAAGGATTTATTCTTTTCTTTGCTTTTCTGCTTCCTCGTAATCCATTCGCGACCAATAATTGCTACTAATACTAAAGCAATGGAAGCTAGTGGATACAAATAAGCTGCAGCTCCGCCTACTACCATAATAGAACCAAGAATAATAATGTTTCTTCCTACATTTCTTATGGCAATAATCGGATGTTCTCCTTGAACTTCCATTTTTGATCCAATCAAAAAAGGAACCAAGAGTAGGGAATATGTTTGATTGCCTACAGTAAACATTGGCCACCATTCAAATGGAATCGTCAGCAATCCTGAAGGAATAAATAAAAATACTGGCAAAATCCAAGCCCTCTCTAATAGATGGACACCTATTGCTTGCCCTCGTCTACTTTTCTTCAGCCGTGGCGAAGTTGCTTTCACTCCATTATTACGAACAAATATTCCCTCGGAAATAATCAATAATCCTAATAAAATTACAGCAGTTGGAAAAATATATTCAGATGAACTCAGATTATTTTTCGAAAACAAGAAATAATCCCATCCAAGGAAAAGCGAAACACTGCTAACAATTATTCCTAATCCAGCTGTGTAGACAGGAGATAACATTCTCGTTTTTCCAATTAACGCTAAAACGATTGTAATAATCCCTGTAAAAACAACAAATTCCATTGGAACTACTAAGACAAGTCCGATGGAAAAAACTGATATACAAAGTCCAATGATAATCCCCATTGGCAGTAATTGTTTCAGTTCAAAATAAGCGTTCTGTGCTCTTACTGTGAAATGTCTTCTTTCTTTTTTTACTCTAGCAACCCCTAAATAAGCAGCAAATAAAAACGATAAATAGAAAACAGGATTCAAAAATAGTTTACCAAATCCTTTTAAAAGCTCGAGCAACCAATCTTGCCACATAAAACTTCCCCCATCCTTACAATAAGCTTTCCATCTATTCATTCCTTTATTTTAAGGAATTTAATCTTTTATTATATAAATCTATTATATTCTACTAATATGGTAATAGAAAGACTATGTGGAAGAAATATTATCTCTTTTTGCTACTATTGAAGATATTTGCGCTTTATATTTCATGTTCTATAAATAAAGCCAACAACCTATATATAAAGGTCATTGGCTTATTTTAACTTTATTTTGTTTTAGCAATAGAAGATTTTACTTTTGCTACTACATTTTCTACTGTAAATCCATACTCTTGGAATAGTTTATCCGCTGGTGCTGATGCTCCGAAATGATCGATTGTGATATGCTCACCTTTAGCTCCAATGTATTCTCTCCATCCTAGAGATGCACCAGCTTCAATACCAACGCGGGCTTGAACACTTTCTGGTAATACGCTCTCTTTATACTCAGCTGATTGTTGTTCAAAACGATCCCAGCTTGGCATACTTACCACATTTACAGAAATTCCTTCTTCTGCTAATGCTGCTTGTGCTTTCATTGCAAGGGAAACTTCTGAGCCAGATGCTAAGATTAAAGCTTGTGCTGCTTCTTTACCAGTTGAAACAGTATAAGCACCTTTTTTCACGCCTTCGTATGCTTCAGCCTTTGTTAAATCTAATGTTGGCAAGTTTTGACGTGTTAATACTAGCGCTGTTGGTGTATCTGTGCTTTCTACAGCAAGTTGCCATGCAGCAGCTGTTTCTTTTGCATCTGCTGGACGAATAATAGAAAGTCCTGGCATTGCACGTAATGATGCAAGTTGTTCCACTGGCTCATGTGTTGGACCGTCTTCTCCAACTGCGATACTGTCATGTGTGAATACATAAGTAACAGGCAATTTCATTAATGCAGCTAAGCGGATTGCTGGACGTAAATAATCAGAGAATACGAAGAATGTTGCTCCGAATACTTTTACTCCACCATGTAGCGCTAAACCGTTTAATGCTGCACCCATTGCGAATTCACGTACACCAAACCAAATATTTCTGCCAGCATAACCGTCGATTGCAAAGTTTTTCTCAGCAGTCATTAATGTTTTGTTTGAACCAGCAAGGTCTGCAGATCCTCCAAAGAAAGAAGGTACAGCACTTGCGATTGCTTGAATTGTTTTGCCAGAAGAATCTCTTGTTGCCATAGAATCGCCTGCATTAAATTCAGGTAATCTCTCTTGTAAATCAGCAGGCAGCTCACCTTTAATTGCTGTATCTAGTTGTGTTGCTAACTCTGGATATGCTGCTTTATAGCCTTCATATAATTCATTCCAAGCTTTTTCTTTTTCTGCTCCCTCTTGCGCTAATGATGCATAATGCTCAGAAACTTCTGCTGGAACATGGAATGCTTCTTCGTAAGACCAACCATATGTTTGTTTAGCTAATTGTGTTTCAGATGCTCCTAGTGGTGCACCATGTGACGCAGATTTTCCACCTTTATTTGGGGAACCATAACCAATTACTGTTTTTACTTCGATTAATGTTGGTACATCTGATTTTTTCGCTTGTGCAATAGCTGCTTGTATTTCTGTTAAGTCATTGCCATCTTCTACACGAATTACTTCCCATCCATATGCTTCAAAACGTTTTTGAACACTTTCTGAGAATGAAAGATGTAAATCACCATCTAAAGAAATATCATTTGAATCATATAATACTACTAATCTTCCTAGTTTTAAGTGCCCTGCAAGAGATGCTGCTTCTGCAGATACACCTTCCATTAAATCACCATCACCACAAATGCTATACGTATAATGGTCAACAACTGGATAATTATCTTTGTTATATGTTTCTGCTAAATGTCTCTCTGCCATTGCCATCCCAACTGCCATTGCGATACCTTGTCCTAGTGGACCAGTAGTAGCTTCCACACCTGGTGTATGTCCAAATTCTGGATGCCCAGGAGTTTTGCTTCCCCATTGACGGAAGTTCTTTAAGTCATCAACTGTTACTCCATAATTAAATAAATGTAACAAGCTATAAAGAAGCATAGAACCATGTCCTGCTGATAAAACAAAACGATCACGGTTGAACCAGTTAGGATTAGCTGGATTATGATTCATTTCCTTTGCCCATAGTGTATATGCCATAGGTGCTGCACCCATTGGCATTCCTGGGTGACCTGAATTTGATTTTTCAATTGCATCAATTGATAATGTACGAATCGTATTTACTGCTAATTGCTCAATGTTTGTTTTTACTTGATTACTCATTTTCCTCATCCTTTTTTGATTTATTTAATGCTAAACACAAACATAATGATGTGCTAAATTTTCTTAGGAAGTCATAGCTTTATTTGGCTTAGCCTTTATTTAAATTGAATTCCATCTTTATGAACGACAAGCTCACCTGTCAAACAATTATTATTTGTCCATCGCAATACTTCATCCGCCAGTTCGTTTGCAAGGATTCGATCAATAGCTGTCGGATTTGTTCCTATACAAAGTGCTTCATTAATTTCTGTATATTTCCAATCTACATCAAGCTTGCTAATTACAGAATCTTGGACAACTGCTTGCAAAGACTCGCTATATATTAAGACACTTGACGTTTTTGTATATGTATAGCTCTTTGTTATGGCTTCACATAAAGCGGCAATTTCCTCTTTCTCATAATCAACTGCTAAATAGTTTCCATCTACAGCAAGAGAAATATCCTGCAGCATGTTAGTCGAAGGATTTCCCTCTATTGAAAAACCAAATAATCTTGGTTTGTCATATTTTAGAGATTGAATAGTATCCTGAACCTTTAACACATTTTGAGTAATACTATTAAGCGCAGTATCATACCCTAAAGTCCAATCATTTCCTCGAATATTATTGTAAATGGAAACTGGCACAAATAATGTCCGAATCGTTTCTTTCTTTGCAATAGAAGCTTGCCATAATTCTTTTGCAACTGCATCCCCCATTACAACTGTCATATCCATCGGAGCAAATGCCTCTTCCCACTGATACTCTGACGGTGTAGCGCTTACCTTTAAGATAGAATGGCTTAAATATGGTGCATCACTAATTTCTTTTACTTCTGTATAAGTGATTTCACCGGACTCTCTGTCTATTTCAAGTCCAAAAAGTTGATGCGCAGGAGATAAATTTTCATATAAACGATGTAGAATTTGTTTTACCCCCGAAGGCAAACAACCTAAGACAATCACTCCAACCTTCAACACCTTACCCCCTAACTATTATCGAGCTGTAACTAAAAATGGTCATAATAAAAAATATACAGAAAAATGCACATGCTATTGGAAGAAAAAGTATTTTTTTACCTTATCTTCTTTATGATATATTTTTCCAAACCCATTATACCATACAACTTCCCAAGAATAAACCATACATATTTAGTATAACCCATTAATGGTACGTACAAGTTATAATATGTTTCATTTAAGATTTTTGATGTTAATTAGTCCTACTATTAACAATAATATGATTCTATTTCTTTGATTCCATTGATTCTATTAGCATGTCTGCCACCTAGAAATTCTGCATTTAACCATGTATCAACAATTAAGCATGCCAATCCTTCACCTGTAACTCTTTCACCCAAACAAAGGATATTACTATCATTATGTTCTCTTGTGGCTTTAGCAGAGAACACGTCACCAACTACCGCTGCCCGTATTCCAGTGATTTTATTGGCAGCTATACTCATGCCAATTCCTGTTCCGCAACACAAAATGCCTAATTGATTATCTCCATTTATAATGGATTCCCCAACAAGCTTTGCATAATCTGGAAAATCAACACTTTCCCTACTATGACAACCAAAGTCTATTACTTCTTCATTAGATTTAAGTAGATGTGCTTTTATTGCTTCCTTTAGCTGATATCCGCCATGATCACTAGCTATTGCTATTTTCATAAGCTCATCCTTCCTAGTTAAGATGCTTCTTTTTCAGATGTATTCTAACATAAAAGCAAGGATTTGTATTCGGTTTCACGTGAAATTTATAATTTTTTTATATTTCGAATTACTTATTACCTTCCTTAATTGTTAAAAAAGGAAAAAGGAATGAAGTCCTTTCTCCATTCCCTTTCTTTTGCAATAAGATAAAAGCCTTGATTAAAAATCAAAATTATCAGGATCTGGACCAACACGTTGATCCAAGTTTAATGCATCGATTTTAGCCATTTCTTCTTTTGTTAATATAAAATCAAAAACATTTCCATTTTCGACAATACGATGTTCTTTCACAGATTTTGGAATAGTGACAATTCCATTTTGCAGATCCCATCGAATGATAATTTGAGCAACTGATTTTTGATATTTTGATGCTATTTCCACTAATTCAGGTTGATCTAATAGTTGTCCTTGCATCAATGGAGACCATGCTTCCACTTGAATGCTTTTCTCCTGACAATATGCTATTAGTTCTTTTTGTGTTAGTCTTGGATGCAATTCTATCTGATTAATCATTGGTTGTATCTCTGCATCTTTCATTAACTCTTCCAAATGATGGATTTGAAAATTACTTACACCAATTGTTCTTACTTTTCCTTCTTTATATAATGTTTCTAAAGCTCTCCATGCTGCTTTATACTTTCCTTCTTTTGGCCAATGAATAAGATATAAATCTAAATACTCCAGTCCTAATTTATTTAGACTTGTTTCATACGCTTTTATTGTTTCTTCATATCCTAAATCTTCTGTCCATACTTTTGAAGTAATAAACAAATCTTCTCTTGTAATTCCTGTTTCTTGCATTCCTTTTTTAATACCTTCACCAACACCTGCTTCATTCTCATAAATAGCTGCTGTATCAATGCTACGATAACCATTTCTAATCGCAGAACTTACAGCATCTACCAGTTCTTGACCTTCTTCCACCTTGAATACGCCTAACCCTAACCAAGGCATCTTTATTCCGTTTAATAAGTTAACAGTATCTTGTAAGTTTTTCATCGTGGTAAAACTCCTTTATCTAATGAATTTTTTTCTAAAACCAAACTAAAGCCTGTCAAAAATATTGCCGCTACAACCATTATTCCCCCAACCCATGAAGTATGAATTAATCCGAGCGAATTCGTTACGATTCCTCCTAAATAAGAGCCAATTGCTATTCCAGCATTGAAGGCAGCAATATTGACAGCAGAAGCAACATCTACTGCACTTGGCACATATCGTTCTGCTAATATAACGACATAAACCTGTAATCCTGGTACATTCATAAATGCCAATAATCCCATAAATAGAATACTTATTAAGCCAATGACCTTAAATGGAAGTGTAAAGGAAAGAATAAATAGAACAATTGCTTGAATGATAAACATATAAAATAAAGCTTGAAGCGGATTTTTATTAGATAGTTTACCACCGATCATATTGCCTATTGCAATGGCAACACCATATAATAGCAAAATGCCTGCCACTGTATTTTGTTTAAAACCAGTTACTTCATGTAATAATGGCGAAAGATAAGTGAAAACTACGAAAGTTCCCCCATAACCTAAAGCTGTAATGAAAAATAGCATTAAGAGACGCCCATTTGTGACTAAACGCAATTGATCCTTTAGTGTCGCCCGTCCTCCTTTTGATAAATTACCTGGAACGAGAACACTATTTCCGATAAAGGCGATAATACCAATAATAACAATTGTAATAAATGCCAATCTCCATCCAAAATGTTGTCCAATGAACGTTCCAAATGGAACCCCGGTTACTGTTGCAACGGTTAATCCGGAAAACATAATAGAGATAGCACTAGCTCTTTTTTCTTTTGCAACTAAATCTGCTGCTATTGTTGACCCAATCGACATAAAAATTCCGTGGGCAAAAGCCGATATGATGCGGGCAATAAGTAAAATCGTAATATTTGGTGCAATAGCAGCCAAACTATTTCCAATAATAAATACAATCATAATCCACAATAAAAGTGATTTTCGTGAAATATTAGATGTAATAGCTGTTAAAACTGGTGCACCTATTGTGACACCTAAGGCATATATGGAAACCGTTAATCCAGCTGTCGTAATGCCTACGTGAAAATCTTCCGCGATTAATGGGAGTAAACCGACACTTATAAACTCAGTTGTCCCAATTGCAAAGGCACTAATAGCCAATGCAACTAAGGCAAGCGTATTATTTCTTTGCTTCAATTCTATTTCCTCCTAATAAATATATCGTTATCCACTAGTGGTTAGCTTTTTAGTAGTCTTGCATTTTAACCGGCAAGTGTTATTATGAATCATATAAGACAAATAGAAAAGTACGCACCTTTTTGTAATATAGGAACCAATAAGTATGATAGGAACAAAAAAGTACCTGTAAAAGAAGGAGTATTAGGATGGATAATAAAAAATACAATATATCAGTAGAAGCAACTTTAGAAGTAATCGGCGGTAAATGGAAGTGTGTAATTTTATGTCATCTTACACATGGTAAAAAAAGAACGAGCGAGTTAAAACGATTAATGCCAAATATTACACAAAAAATGCTAACACAACAATTAAGAGAATTAGAAGAAGATGGAGTAATCAACCGAATCATCTATCAACAAATCCCACCAAAAGTAGAATATGAATTAAGTGATTACGGAAGAAGTCTTGAGCCCATTTTAAATGCCCTTTGCGCTTGGGGAGATACACATATTACCAAAATTTACGGGGATAAAAGTTTAGTGTTAGAAGATAGTGTGTTAAATCAATAGCCGCATAAATAATCTCCTGCAAATAATTATGCAGGAGATTATTTATGCGGCTGTTTCTATGACATTGTTGTTTTTTTCAATAAGATTAATGAAAGGAGACTTTGTTCTCCCATATAAAGCGAGTCTATTCAGGCAGTTGATCTTAGCAATAAACTATATGAAAAATAGTTTATTTAAATAATTATTTAATGCACGATATATCTTATCGCTGTTTGCAGCTGGATATCATTTTCATCTTTCAGTTTTTCTTGTCTTACTGATTCCTCCATCTTGGCTGCCGTTTTTTTATCGATAATACCTGTTACCTCTAATGTATTTTTTTCTTGAAATGCTCGGACAGCAATCTCTGTTTGAGGACTATAATAGCCATCCTGCCTATCTGTTGTAAATCCCAAGCTTGTTAATATTTCTTGTGCATATTTTACTTGTTCATCATTATCTTCCATCTTTAAATTGGCTACAATCTGAAGAGGATGGGTATGATACAAATCAGATTGCTTTACTTCAATAGTAGGCTTTATTCCTTGTTTATGAATCCAATTCCCATCAGGAGTGAGCCATTTAGAGACAGTTAATTTGATTTCACTACCATCATCCATTAAGATTGGCTGTTGGACCGTTCCTTTTCCAAAAGAATTTTCGCCAATTAGGGGATAATCTGCTCCTTCTTTTAATGCAGCAGCTAAAATTTCTGATGCAGAGGCGCTTCCATTATCAATCAACACGACAACTGGATATTCTTTTTCCTTTGATAAATCGGAATAAAACTGTTCACGGTCGCCATTTCGATTCTCTATTTGTACATATGGTTTACTGTCTGTTAAAAATTGCTCCACTATTGCATTTACACTAGTAAGTAAACCACCTGGATTACCGCGGACATCCAAGATAAGACCAGCTATTCCTTTTTTCTCTAAACTACTCAGCGCCTTTTCAAACTCAATTGCAGTATCTTTAGAAAAAGAAGTAATTTCAATATAGCCTATCTTTTCTCCTCCATCTTTTTTGATATCCGAATAAACAGTAATTTGAGGAACTTCATCCCGCACAATCTTTACCTTTAACGGCTTATCTACTGTTGTTCGTTTAATCTCTAGCTCTACCTTTGTCCCTTTTTCTCCTTTAATCTTGCCAATGACATCATTTAAATCCTTCCCCTCAACGGTTTCTCCATCCACAGAAATAATTTGATCCTGTGGTTTGATACCCGCCTTCTCTGCTGGTGAACCTTTAATTGGCGAAACAATGATCATTTTATCATCTTCTATACTAATTTCTGCACCAATTCCTTCAAATGACGAATCTAGCGCCTGTTCAAATTGTTTGGCAGCCTCTTGATCCATATAAACAGAATATGGATCCTCTAATGTAGCTAGCATCCCTCTGATTGCTCCGTCTTCCAATTTCTGCTTGTCTACATTTTCCACATAGTTTTGAAGGATTAGCTGATAGGCTTTATCTAATTTATATAGAGAGTTCGTCTCCATTGTATGATCAGTTGCATGCTTTTCCTGTTTTTTTTCGAAAATGGTTATTCCCATATATGTCATTCCTGACCCCGCTAATAAGGATCCTGCCATGTAAACAGCCAGCCATTTTTGTTTCATTCCAACCGTCCCTTCTTTCGCACACGATGTGTTTTATCCTGTTTCCATGTATATGATAAGCTGGGACAACTTATGAATAAATCTACCTTTTATCCATTGGACACGAACCTAATACAGGCATAGGCATAGTATATAAAGTATTTTATGAGGAGGGGAAAGAATGTTTTATCATATTAAAGAACTAGCTTACCAAGCAAAACCCGAAAAGCCAGATCCTGTGTTTGCTAAAAAATTGCAAGAACTAATCGGTGGACAATTCGGGGAAATGTCGGTAATGAATCAATACTTATTCCAGGCTTGGGGTACAAGAAAACATGATAAGTATCGTGACTTATTATTAGATACAGGAACAGAGGAAATTGGCCATATTGAATTATTGGCAACAATGGTTGCAAGATTACTAGATGATGCTCCAGTAACGGAACTAGAAACAGCGGCAGCAAGTAACCCTGCAATGGCTGCCATTATTGGCGGAATGAACCCACAACATGCCATTGTCTCAGGACTTGGAGCAATGCCAAAGGATAGTGTGGGAGTTCCTTGGAATGCAGGATATGTTGCTGCAAGCGGCAACTTGTTAGCTGATATGCGTGCAAATTTAAATGCGGAATCCCAAGGTCGCCTTCAAGCAGTCCGTTTATTTGAACAAACGGACGATAGAGGTATTAAAGATATGCTATCCTTTTTAATCGCCCGTGATACGATGCATCAAAACCAATGGCTTGCTGCTATTTATGAACTAGAACAACAAGAAGGGGTAGTTGTACCAAGCACTTTCCCTAGACATTTAGAAAAAACAGAAGTATCCTATCTATTCCTAAATCATTCAATGGGAGACGAAAGCAGTAAAGGTAGATGGGCATCTGGACCGAGCATGGATGGCATGGGAACTTTCCAATATGTAAGAGATGTACCTCCATTTGGTCCTGCTCCAAAATTAAAGCCAGCCCCTCCAGCTGAGCATGATACCCCCCCAGATGTTAAATAAGTTTTATTAAACAAAACGGTGCAAAGGGAAAAGACCCCTTGCACCGTTTTTCTTCTATAACCCTTTTACCCGCAATACCCGCATTGCATTTAGAACTGCTAATACAGTAACACCTACATCTGAAAAAACAGCTTCCCACATTGTCGCAATTCCAAAAGCTCCTAGCAGTAAAAAGATTGCTTTTATTCCTAAAGCAAAAATAATATTCTGCCAAACAATTCGTCTTGTACGTTTCGCAATAGATAGAGCTGTCGCTATTTTTGAAGGCTCATCTGTCATAATTACAATATCAGCTGCTTCAATCGCTGCATCTGCTCCTAATCCACCCATCGCCATTCCAACATCGGCTCTTGCTAAAACAGGCGTGTCATTAATCCCATCTCCAACAAATAGAATCTTCTCTTTTACCTGTTTTCGTTCATCTAGTTTTTCGATTTCCTCTACTTTATTCTGTGGTAATAGCTCTGCATGTACTTCATCTATTTGCAGAAGAGCACCAATCTTATCGCCAACCTTTTTTGCATCACCAGTTAGCATTACCGTTTTCTTAATACCTTGTTCTTTTAATAGCTGAATCGCTTTCTTGGCATCATCTTTTATTTGATCTGAAATAACGATAGAACCGATAAATTCTTGATTCACCGCTATATAAATGACTGTGCCAATTTCTTTGTTTTGTACGTAATCTATGTTTTCCTTTACCATCAATTTTTGATTCCCAGCCAACACTACTCTATCGTCAAGCTTCACACTAATTCCATGCCCAGATATTTCCTGATATTCACTGATACGTTCTTCTAATATCTTCCCAGGAAAAGCATTTCTGATGGAGTCTGCAATAGGATGATTAGAATGCATTTCTGCATATGCAGCATATTCAAGAACTTCCTCTTCAGAAAATCCAGAAGCAGTATGGATGGAATCCACTTCAAATACTCCTCTGGTCAAAGTCCCTGTTTTATCAAAAACAACATATTTAACAGCATTTAAAGCTTCTAAATAATTGCTTCCTTTAACTAATATCCCTTTTTTCGAGGCGGCACCTATCCCGCCAAAGAAACCTAAAGGAATGGAAACAACAAGTGCACACGGACAGGAAATAACAAGGAATACAAGGGCTCTATATAGCCAATCGGAGAATGTTGCACCACTTATTATTAGTGGTGGCAAGATAGCTAATAAGGCCGCAATTATTACTACTACAGGTGTATAGTATCTTGCAAATTTGGTAATAAAATTTTCGGTAGGAGCCTTTTTATTGCTGGCATTTTGGACAAGCTCTAATATTTTCGTTACAGTAGATTCTCCAAAATCTTTTGTTACTTCTATTGTTAATACACCATGATTATTAATGAATCCTGAGAGTACTTCATTGCCAATTTCGATATCACGAGGAATAGATTCTCCCGTTAATGCTGATGTATCAACAGAGGAGCTACCTTCTATTACTCGCCCATCAAGAGGGATTTTTTCTCCAGGTTTTACGAAAATAATATCTCCTATTTTCACTTGCTCAGGACTTATTTTTTTATATCGGTCTCCAACCTTCACATTTGCATAGTCAGGGCGAATATCCATTAAACTTGTAATGGATTTTCTAGAACGATTCACTGCTATCCCTTGAAATAGTTCCCCTATTTGATAAAAGAGCATAACCGCTACTCCCTCAGGGTATTCTTGAATCGCAAATGCTCCCAATGTAGCAATCGCCATAAGAAAGTGCTCATCAAATACTTGCCCGCGTAAAATATTTTTTATGGCTCGATATAAAATGTCTCCTCCGACAATTAAATATGCCACAAAGAAAAAGGAAAACTCTGCTATTCCAGTCAAAGGAGAAAAGAAGCCAGCTACTGCAACAATTGTTCCAGCTATTAATCTACCAACTAATCTCTTTGTATTTTCCGCTCCATGATCATGTGAATGGCTATGTGTTCCGTGAGCCTTTTCATGGTGATGTCCATTCCCATGATTATGCGAGGTGGAAGCTGTCATTTTATTACCTTTCTCCACCAACTTTACATGTGGCTCTAGTCTTGAAATTGTTTTTTGTGCTTTTGCTAAAATGCTGTCTCGTTCTTCTTCCTTTAACTGTAGAATTAATGTTTGTGTTGCAAAATTAACATTGCATTCACTCACTCCATTAATGGAGGCAATTCCATTTTCAATTTTCATCGCACAATGAGCACAATCCAAGCCTTCCAATGTAAATTCTTTTTTTAGTAGCTGCTTCTCTTCCTCCATCTTATCCCTTCTTTCCTTTCATTCATCTATTAACCAATGGATTATTCACTCACCTTCAATATATGAACAATTATTCATATACTCATATTCTTATTATATGAATAATGCAATAAAAGTGTCAATCCATATTCTGATTTTTATGTTAAAAAGAAGAAACAGATATCATAGATACCCGTTTCTTCTAGTGTGCTTTATTATTATTCAACTATCCTTATTCCTTTTAAAGACTATCGATTGAATTCATAAAAATCACTTTAAACCACATTACATGCAAATTAATGATGTCTTGCGTGATCAATCATTTGTTTTAATACGCCCATTACATGTTCATCATCACAAGAATAAATCATTGTTGTACCTTCTCGCTTATATTTTACTAATCGTAAATTTTTTAAAAACCGAAGTTGATGGGAAACAGTGGATTGGAGCATATTCAAACTTTCGGCAATTTCATTTACGGAATGCTGTTTTTTTGATAATAAATGAAGAATTTTTATCCTTGTAGGGTCAGAAAGTGCTTTAAACGTTTGAGAAACAATAAACAGTGTTTCTTCATCCAACTCTAGCTTATTTTGATCGATTGGATCTATTGATTCCTTTTTATCATTCAATTCGCTCATCTATATTCTTACCCCTTTATTATTACAGAACTTTGCTCCCATTATAGCATACAAATTATTACTTTCTGTAGCAACTCGATTTTCCGCTTATCGCCACTCTGAATAAAAAAAAATAATGGCGCTCCATTTAAAATGAGCGCCATCATAAACTTGAGTTTAGGAGAAATAGGAAAGTCTTCCACTCGAAGATGATATATCTTATTTCATGTTTAATTCTCCATATTTCGGATAAACTATTACTACCATATTTTTTACAATGGAACAATCCCAATTGGATTAATAGCATTTGATTTTGCTGGATTCCATGGACCTTTATGCAATTCGAAATGCAAATGCTGACCAGTAGAATCACCAGTATTACCCATTGTACCGATACGCTGTCCTTTTGAAACAGTATCTCCAGCGTTTACAAGACGGCTACCCTTTCTCATATGAGCATAGACTGTTGTATATTCCTGTCCGTCAATGTAATGACTAATAAAAATAACTTGTCCATAACTATCTGAAGGATAAGAACTAATGACAACACCATCTGCAGCAGCATAAATAGGTACCGTACCTGTAGCCGCTATATCAACACCAGCATGGAAAGTACCCCAACGTTGTCCAAGACCTGAAGATAAATAGCCTGCTCCTGCTGGGCGAGTGAAATTGCCAGATGATACAGAAGTAGATGGCTTAGAAACACTTTGGGAAGTATTTCCGCTTGATGAGCTAGTTGAAGTTGCTGTTTTCGAACTAGATGATTTAGAGCTTGAAGCTTTTTGTGCAGCTGTTCTTTCAGCAGCAGCCTTGGCTTCTGCTGCTTTTCTTGCTAATTCAGCTTGTCTTTCCTTTTCTAATTGTATCGCTTTTTCCATTGCTACTTCTTGATCTTTTAGCAGCTGTTCTTCTTCTTCTAAGGAAAGCATTTCTGCCTGAACATGATTTTCCTCTTCGTTCAATTGAGCCATTAATGTATCTTTTTCTTTTTTCTCAGAATTCAGCTTAGAATTTAACGTTTCTAGGTCATCAAGCATTGTTTCAAGGGAATTTAATTTCGACTTTAGATCTGCTTGTGATTGTTCCAATAACTTTTTATCCGCCTCTTGCTCTTTAATTATTGATTGATCGGCTTCTACAATTGTTGCTACAGCCCCAACTCTATCAATAAAATCACTAAAACTTTGTGACCCCATTAACACATCCAGATAATTAACCATCCCACCTGTTTGCTGATAAGATCTTGCACGTTCCTTCAATAATTCATTTCGTTTTTCAATTCTTGCTGTCACTTCTTTAATTTGCTTCTCTAATTTTTCCACTTCTTCTTTTGTAGTAGAAATTTGTTCCTTTTTCTCGGTAATTTTCACTTGTGTACTTGAAATAGAGGTATTTAATCTTTGAATCTCTGTTTCTACTGATTCTTGTTCTGAATGGATATCACTTAATTTATTACTAGAATCATTTAATTTTGATTTTACGTCATTTTGCTTATTCTCAATATTACTTTTTTCCTCATTCAGCTCATTAAGTGAAGTTTGAGCATATGCAGGTGATGTAGTGGCAGTATATGCGACGATACTGCTTATGCTTAATGCAGATACAAGTGTTAATTTTGCTACTTTCTTTTTCATCTAGTTAAGCTCCCTTCCCCGTATACCAATATGTAAACTTGGTAAATTTGTTGCTTTCTCTCTGTTTTTTCCAAATAGAATAGCTTGAAGCACTCTAATTCCCGTTCTCCAAGCTATTGACCATAAGACTAATTTTATTATCAACGACAAACTTACACTTTTAAAAACTTGCGAATACTCATTACAGAACCCCAAATTCCAATAATTGCTCCCATTAGAAGTAGTATTCCACCAACTTGGTATACAAATGGAGAGAAATCTAAAATTTCCAAATAGCTTCCTGCTAGTTTCTCAACTAAATACTGATACGCATAATAATAAATTGCGCTAACTGCTGCTATTGGAATGATGGCGCCGATTATCCCCAGCCACATACCTTCTAGGAAAAATGGCCAACGGATAAACCAGTTAGTTGCACCTACTAAACGCATGATTTCAATTTCTTTTCTTCTTGCTACAATCGTAATTTTAATCGTATTGGAGATAAGGAACATTGCTGTAAATAGCAATCCAATAATTAGTACGATTCCTACATTCCTACTCATGTCAATCGCACTAAAAAGTTTTTCAACGGTTCCTTGTCCATACCTTACCTTCGCAGCATGTTCAAACTTCTCAATCTTATCTACTACAGCTAGTGTATCTTGTGGATCCTTCGTCTTGACAACAAAGACATCATTTAATGGGTTATCCTGTTCGAATAGTTTAAATGCATCTCCATCTTCCCCAAGACTACTAATTAAATTATCTAATTCTTCCCCTTTAGGAGAAAATGTAACACTACCTACTTCTGGTATAGCCTTTATTTCCTCTTCTAAGGTATTTCGTTCTTCTTCTGTTGCTGCTACATCAATATGAACCCTAATTTCAACATTTTCTTCAATAGAAGTCGCTACATGATTTAGATTCATCATAATAACGAAAAATACACCAACAAGAATCAATGTGATTGTTACCGCACTGACAGAGGCAAATGTCATCCAACCGTTACGAAGAAGGCTTTTGAAACTTTCTCTTGTATGTCTAGCTACTGTTCTAGCCTTCATATCCGTATTCACCTCTCGTTTCATCACGTACAATTCTGCCGCCTTCAATAGCAATAACTCTATGCTTGATCGTATTTACGATTTCACGATTATGTGTAGCCATTACAATTGTTGTACCTCTATTATTTATTGTTTCAAAAATATTCATAATTTCCCATGAAGTCTCAGGATCTAAATTCCCTGTTGGTTCATCAGCAATCACTAGTTTCGGGGAATTTACAATGGAACGTGCAAGCGACACACGTTGTTGCTCTCCACCAGATAATTCTGTTGGAAGCATCTTTGCTTTATGCTTTAGTCCGACTAATTCTAAAGTCTCCATGACTTTTTTCTTTATATATTTAGGGTTTTCTTCAATAACCTCTAATGCAAAGGCAACATTTTCAAAAACAGTTAGTGTAGGAAGAAGCTTAAAATCCTGAAAGACAACTCCCATGTTTCTTCTTAATAATGGAACCTTTTTGTCTCTTAATTTTTCTAAATTGATTCCGTTAATTCGAATACTTCCTTTTGTGGGCTTTTCCTCACGATACATCATTTTAATAAAGGTTGATTTACCTGCACCACTTGGACCTACAACATAGACAAATTCACCTTGATTTATCCTAACATTTATCCCATTAGCGGCTATTACACCGTTAGCATACTTCTTCATTACATTCTTCATTTCTATCATCTATTATCACACCTGAGTAATTTTTTGTATGGATTATGGAAATAGCGAAGAGGCAGTTTGAAAACATAAACGAATCACAGAAGTGTATTTGGAAGTGATTTGGTTCATGAATTTATCCTCTGGCAATAAGCTTAGTTTTCCCTAAAACTATTCCTTCTATTTTCCATATGATTCAAAAACCAAAATTCGACAACTTTCAACCGACTAAAAGTGACAACTGTCATTTTACACAGCCTGTCCCTTAACTTACTTAAGCTATTATATCATCATAATCCGTCAAATTAACGTAAAAAATTATTACATTTTCTTTTCAATAATGACATAAAGTACTATTGATTTCATTTCACATCCGCATATTCTATTATTATAGTACTACAAATCGACCCAATTCCCCTTTTTTTTCTTCGTTTTTTATGATAAATAGTATTATATACCTAATATTAGAAAATATTATTGGAATTATTTACATATTCAAATGTTTTTTTGATTAGACACAAAATATCCACAAAACTTAGAGGGTTATTCAAACAGAAATTTCGACAAATTCATTAATAAGGATTTTATAAAAGTCTTCCTCTTTCCATCCAAATAAAAAAGAGAATATCTGTTTTTCGTCTTGATTCATTATAAAAATAAATGAATCAACACTAAACAAATATTCTCTCTCACCACAAACAGCTTATTTAAATCCTCTTCCTAATACCTCTGAAGCGTCTGTCACAACAACGAAAGCCGTTTCGTCAATGGATTTCACTAATTGCTTGAGCTTCATAAATTGCGATTGGTCTACCACACACATTAAAATTGGTCTTTCTGAATCTGTATAACCACCATGTGCCGTTAGTCTAGTTACACCACGATCAATTTTATTTAAAATTCCTTCCCTTACTTCATCTTGCTTATCTGTAATAATTAGCGCCATTTTTGAGCTGCCAAAACCTACTTGGACAAGATCAATCGTTTTGCTTGTTACAAACAATGCAATCAATGCATATAAACCCTGTTCTATACTAAACACGATTGAAGCTGTTATTACGATAACCCCATCAATTAATGCTACACATTTTCCTAATGAAATACCTGTGTATTTGTTTATTATCTGTGCGGCTAAATCGGTACCTCCTGTGGATGCTTTTCCTCTAAAGACAATTCCTATTCCAAGACCAATTCCTATCCCGCCATAGAGAGCCGCTAATAATGGTTCATTTGTCCATGGATCCAATCCTCTTGAAAGATAAACAACAAATGGTAAAAACACTGTCCCTACCAACGTTTTCGCCCCAAAGTTTTTCCCTAATAATAGGACGCCTAGAATAAATAATGGAATATTAAATGCCCATTGCACATAAGCAGGTTCCCACTGAAACACAGACTTAGTAATGGTGCTTATCCCACTTACTCCACCAGAAGCAATATTATTAGGCAGTAAAAACAAATTAAAGGATAAAGCGACAATTGCCGACCCTAGTAGCACGTATATATATTCGCGCAGCTTCATTCTTTACACCCCTGTTTTCTTGTCAGTTTCTGTCACATTCCATTGGCGTTCTTATTCGACAATCACTTTTTATTATGCAATAATCGCAAAAAGCGTAATCAAAAATATGACATCATTTTCATGTTTCAGCAAATTTTTTATAGAAAAAACCAAAATGAAATAGAGGGATAGATTAGCTTTCCCTCCCATTTTTGACATGAATAAATAATTCCATAAAAAACGAACTGATTCTTCCCAAGCAGAGAGTATATCATCTTATTTTTGAAGTGTAAATGGTGGCAAATTAGCGTGGTAAAGCGATGAAATAAAGTAGGATGAAAAAGTTTGAAGCTGGGACAAAACAATGTATATTCGTAAAGACGACCATTCTTAATTTAGTAGTGAAAACCAATTCGTTCCATTGCGTTACAGTCACTCTAATGCTTTACTTTCCACAAAAGTTAAATGTCCTCCGCTTCATTTCACTACGTTTTTAAAGATTGCTTTGTTCCATTCATTGTACAATAGATTACTTAAACATGAAGAAACAGCCCGCTATGTTGCTGAGAGAAAATCCGGACCTTGCACAGGAGGATGCAGACCGCTGCTCAGGCGTAGCCCAATAGAAATCGAACTGTATTTAGTTTGCTGGTGACTACCACACCCCCTATTTAAAAGGAAGAAAAAACAATCAATAATCTGAAATTTGATTAACATCTCGTTCTGGTTTTTATTTTGTTGGAAAACTTATGTCCCAGCCTTTTTCGTAACAAGCTTATAAAATAAAAATCCAAAAGAGGAAGGCAAGTACAAATCGATAGTATGCAAAGGGAGCTAGTTTAATTTTATTGATTAATTTCAAAAAGAACTTGATTGCTAATAGTGCAACAACAAAAGCAGTGGAAAATCCTACCAAGAAAAAAGAAAGATCCTGTGGGGACAGATAGTTCCAGTTTTCGAACAGGTCTTTTCCCGTTGCTGCTACCATGATAGGAATGGCCATAATAAAAGTAAATTCAGATGCTGCTTTGTGGCTCATTCCAGCAAGAATCCCACCAGATAATGTCGCTCCAGAACGAGAAAAGCCTGGTACTAACGCAAAACATTGAAACATTCCCACTGTAAAGGCTTGTCGATAAGTAACCTCATTTAGCGTTTCTGCTACTGGATTTTGTGGCTTCCATTTCTCAGCTGCGAGCATCAATAGACCACCGATTACAAGACTTATCACTACCGTCCCTGACCGAAATAGTACATCCTTAATAAAATCATAGAACAGTACACCACATACTCCAAAAGGGATAATCCCAATTGCAATATGAAAAATGCTTAAAGTCCCAACATCTTCTTCTTTCTGCCATTTTTTCATTCCTAGGATATTTAAAATCCTTTTCCAAAACACAAAGACGACCGCCAGAATGCTTCCTAGTTGAATAATAATCTCAAACGTTTTTGCTTTTTCTCCTGTAAATTCTAATAAATGTGCCACCAAAATAAGATGTCCCGTTGATGAAACGGGCGCAAACTCTGCTAATCCTTCCACTATTCCTAAAATAATAGCAACGATAATCTCCATGAAGTCCTCCTACTAAGAAAGGTATGTATATCTCCAGTTACAATGACTTTTAACGCCTGTCCATTTTAATATATTTTTAAACCCTCTTATCTAGAATCAAAAATAAAAAAATGCCTTACTTCTTTGTAAGGGGAAAGTAAGGCATTTTTTTCACATCGCTTTATATAAATAAATATGCCAATTGCTATTTTTTGATTCGAAGTCCTTCATAAAGAAGAGATTGGTTTCTGCTGCATTATTAATTGGAACAGCCGAGATAATATATTGGCCTCCCATCCCTTTCAATGCTTCTACATTTAGTTGTAAATGATTTATTTCTTTATTTGACCGCTTCGAGTATTGATAGTTCTTGCCTAGTTCATCGACGAAAATATAACACCTTCCGCCCCAGTCATCAAAATAGTTCCTTAATGCTTTATTTTTATTAAGCTCTGGCTCTATTATTTTCCTGAATTGAAGCTTGTAATCTAGTGGATATATATTGCTATATGAATCAAGTGTATACATGCCATTATATTGAGCCACATTTGGATGGATGCCGATGCTCACTACTCTATATTGTTCGAGTGGTTTTCCAATGTATTCCTTTATGTCAGCAAACTGCTCAGTAGCAAAGTATTCTTTATAGCTTGGTTTATTTTTGTACATTATTTGCTCATTTGTCGGCACTAAAACAAGTAATTGCCCAATGATTAGCACATAGACAAACTTTTTTCCGATGTTATGGTTCTTCCATAGCATTTTTAAAGTAAGAGCAAATAAAACGTAAATAATCATTGGCCGCAGATAATGGAATCGAGCAAAATTGAAGCTTGTTAAAATACCAAACTTTTCTTTTAATGGCTGCCAGCCTTCATAAAACCAAAAAGCGTACCAAGTGGATAAGACAATGTTCAATAAATGAAGACTTAGGTATAATTTATTTTCCCTCCACTTTTTTTTCAGAAGAACAATGATTAATCCGTATAAAGTCATTGGCAAAATAATAAATTGGTGAATCGTTCGATCTTGATTATGGCTGACCACATAGTTTTTCAAAACAAGCTTTAAGGTTTGCGCAAAATTTAGCTTTGATTGATAAAATACGTCTCTGTTTGTTAATTCATCCGATAAGGGGGCTATCATAGAAATAACAAGACGATAATCAATCGCTAAATAAACGAGCGTCATATATGCAATAGCGAAAAATAAAGCCCAATTGCTTTTTTTATTCCGCACGATTTCATATAGCCAGAACAGCCCCATCACAGCTAGGAAATAGAAAAAACCAATAACAAAGGTAGCAAAGAAAGGAAGCAACGTTAAAATCACTAAATCCTTCCAGCTTCTTTCTCCCTTATATATATTCAGCATACTCCATAAAGCAAGAGGCATTCCAAGAATACTAAGCATTCCTGATGGCCAATATGGCGTTAAGCTAAAGGCTAGCGCAATACCAATAGTAATAATATAAGCTTCATTATTCTCTTCTTTCATCACATGTTTTTTCAATAATAAATACATACCTAGAAAGGCAACAAAGTGAGTGATAGCTTGGCTAAGCCCATAGGCAAAAACGGGTGGGAATAGTTGAAATAGAAAGACCATTGCATAATACTCAGAATAATAGGTGTCTCTTGAGAATTCCCCGTTCATGATTTGTTCCACTGGTGTATTTAACGGAGAGAAGGCAATTCCGTTATCCTTCAACACTTCATACCAGCCCAAGTTAGAGTCTAGATTATCATGCACTCTCATATGCGCATCTTCATTTAGCACAAAATAAGGAAGTACCCATACGAAAATAATGGCAATTGCTATATAGAAAAACATTCTTTCTCTTTTTAGATAATTCATTTGACGCTCCTAGCATTTTGTTGATACCTTTTTGGAAAAACAAAATATTTTTGTCCTGCATAATTTAATAAGGTATAGAAGCCACTTCCAAACAGAACGGCGATTTCATCTGTATAAGAAAAGAAAATAGTCCATTCGCCAAGCAGCATTTCAACAAATACTAACCCTGCTTTATAAGCAAGCAGATAGGAGGCTAAAATTACTACGATAAAGCGAAGACCACTGCTTCCGAAAGCGGCATTGCTTTTGAATGTAAATCGTTTATTTAAAACATAGCTTACACAAGCACCTACTGCATTTCCACTAAAGGTTGCAAGCCAATAATCAAAATGAAATGCGTTCAAGCATAAATAAATGATAGATAAACCAATAAAAGTATTCATAAGACCAACTACTAAAAATTTAAAAAATGACTTATCCTTCATCCAGAGTGTACCTTTGATTTATTTCCTGCTTTTTTGCATAAATTGCTTTCAATAATATAACGTGGTCGCTGTTTCACTTCTTCATAAATTTTCCCTATGTACTCTCCGATTAGCCCAATACTCATGAGCATTAATCCACCAAGGAGCCAAACAGAAATCATTAAAGATGTCCATCCAGATTCTGTATGATTCATAATTTTTTGGACGATGGCATACACACCAGTAAATACGCTTATAACAGAAAATAAGAAACCTAGCATTGTAATGAGACGAATTGGCTTAACACTAAAAGAAGTAATTCCATCTAAAGCAAAAGCAATCATTTTACGGAAAGGATACTTGGATTCCCCTGCAGCTCTTGCCTTTCGTTCATAATAAATCTTTGTTGATTTAAATCCTAATAAAGGGACAATCCCTCTTAAAAATAAGTTAGTCTCTTTAAATTTCAGCATTTCCTCAATCGCTCTTTTACTTAATAAACGATAGTCGGCATGATTATAAACAAGGGACAATCCCATTTTTTCCATTAACCGGTAAAAGCCTTGAGCCGTATTTCTTTTGAAAAAAGTATCTATTTCTCTCTTACTTCTTACGCCATATACAATTTCATTGCCTTTTAAATACTCAATTATAAATTCTCTGATTACACCCGTGTCATCTTGTAGATCAGCGTCGATACTTATTACACAATCTGAAAACTTCACTGCCTCTTCTAAACCAGCTAATAATGCACGCTGATGGCCAAAATTTCTAGATAGTTTAATTCCACTAACTAACGGGTCTAACAAAGTTGCATTTTCTATTTTCTCCCATGTCGTGTCTTTACTGCCATCATCAATAAACAATAATTGGCTTTGTTCACTGATTAAATTTTCTTCCATTAAACCGCCCAATACCACTCGTAAATTCCCCATTGTCTTATCAAATACTTCTTCCTCATTGAAACACGGTACAGCGATGGTTAATATTATTTTTTGCATTTGTTCTACCTCTTTTCTTTCCGTTTATTGCTCAAATCAAATATGCCTAATAAATTATCCTACTTAAGTAAGACGACAAAATCGGAGAATAGTTTCATAAAATTGGAAAAACATATAAAAAATATGGTAAAAACGAGTAAGAAGCTAGTGACAAGGGATTCACTTTCCTAAAATAGCAATAAAAAAGCCAATTCGGAAGAGATTAGCACACTCTAACCCATCCGGAAATTGGCTCCAATGATTAAGCATTAATTTTTGAACGAAGATAAGCATTAACAAAGATATCTAGGTCACCATCCATAACGGATTGTGTATTTCCTACCTCTGTATTGGTACGATGATCCTTTACCATGGAATATGGATGGAAAACGTATGAGCGGATTTGGCTTCCCCAGCCAATTTCCTTTTGCTCTCCACGAATTTCTGCAAGCTTTTCTTCTTGTTCTTCAATTTTGCGTTGGTATAATTTCGCTTTTAACATCTTCATTGCTGTTTCTCTGTTTTTAATTTGTGAACGTTCTGTTTGACATGAAACAACAACGCCTGTTGGGATATGTGTAATACGAACAGCTGAGTCAGTGGTATTAATATGCTGACCACCGGCTCCACTTGCACGATACGTATCAATTTTCAAGTCTTCTGTACGCACTTCAATTTCAATTTCATCATTAAATTCAGGCATTACATCACAAGAAACAAAACTTGTATGTCTACGACCTGAAGAATCGAACGGAGAAATACGTACGAGACGATGAACACCTTTTTCTGCTTTTAAGTATCCGTATGCGTTATGTCCTTTAATCGCTAGCGTTACACTCTTTATTCCAGCTTCATCTCCTGGTAAATAGTCCAAGGTTTCCACTTTAAATCCTTTTTTCTCCGCATATCTAGTATACATACGTAAAAGCATACTTCCCCAGTCTTGAGACTCTGTTCCACCTGCACCTGGATGAAGTTCCAAGATAGCATTGTTTTTATCATATTGGCCACTTAATAATAAATTTAATTCAAACTGGCTTAAACGATCAACTAATTCTGAAAGTTCTTCTTCTAATTCCGCACGAAGTTCAGCATCATCTTCTTCTTTGACTAGTTCATATGTTAATTCAAGATTTTCAAATGCTTCCACTAATTTATGGAACTCATGAACTTGATCCTTTAATGCATTGCTTTCTGAAATTACAGTTTGTGCCGCCTGCTGATCATTCCAGAAATCGGGATGAAGCATATCATCTTCTAACATAGCAATACGTGCCTCTTTGTTTTCTAAGTCAAAGAGACCCCCTAAAGTTTTCTAGTGTTACATTTATCTTCTCTAACTCATTACGAATATCTGCTAATTCCATTAATTAATGTCACCCTTTATATAAATTATAGTTCTAAGTAGTTTTCTACTTCCTTTATGTATTATATGGCTTTTTGAAAAAAAATGCATGCTTTCCGGTTAATTTAATAGTGAAGAAGGAATTTGATTGTGGATTTGATGGGGTTAGTTGCGAGTTTGGTACTTTTATTTGCGGCTTTTGTACTTTTACTTGCGACTCTTGCACTCTTACTTGCGACTTTCTTACTCTTACTTGCAACTCCCCACCTTACTTGCGACTTTTGTACTTTTACTTGCGACTTTGACACTTTTATTTGCAACTCTTGCACTCTTACTTGCGACTTTCTTACTTTTACTTGCAACTTCCCACCTTACTTGCAACTCTTGCACTCTTACTTGCGATTTTCGTACTCTTACTTGCGACTTTCTTACTCTTACTTGCGACTCTTGCACTCTTACTTGCGACTTTCTTACTATTACTTGCAACTTCCCCGCTTACTTGCTACTTTCGTACTTTTACTTGCGACTCTTGCACTCTTACTTGCGACTTTCTTACTTTTACTTGCGACTTTTGTACTTTTACTTGCGACTTTGACACTTTTATTTGCAACTCTTGCACTCTTACTTGCGACTTTCCTACTTTTACTTGCAACTCCCCACCTTTCTTGCGACTTTCTTACTTTTACTTGCAACTCTTGCACTCTTACTTGCGACTTTCCTACTTTTACTTGCAACCCTTGCACTCTTACTTGCGACTTTCTTACTTTTCCTTGCAACTCCCCCACTCTTATTTGCAACTTTCGTACTCTTACTTGCAACTCCCAACCTTTCTTGCAACTCCCCACCTTACCTGCAACTCCCCCACTCCTACTTACCCCCTCCCATCCATCCTCCCCAAACCATAAAAAAAGCCCATCTCTTCCAAAAAGGAAGAGATAGACCTCTCACAAAACTATATTACAAATTTGCACCGTGGCAATTTTTATATTTCTTTCCGCTTCCACAGAAACATGGTGCATTGCGGCCGATGTCTAATTGTTTTACTGCTGGCTTTTTCTTTGGTTTCTTCTCTCCGCCTTCTTCTTTAGGGTTTACAGCTTGGCCTTTTGCCACTTCTTCCCTTTCAAGATTATTGCGGATTTCTGCTTTCATAATGTATTTTGCGACGTCTTCTTCAATAGCAATAACCATTGCTTCAAACATAGCAAAGCCTTCTGATTGGTATTCACGAAGAGGATCGATTTGTCCATATGCACGAAGGTGGATACCTTGGCGTAATTGATCCATTTGGTCAATATGGTCAATCCACTTGCTATCTACTGCACGAAGCACGATAACTTTTTCAAATTCGCGCATTTGCTCAGCAGAAAGCTTCTCCTCTTTTTCATTATAGCTTTGTAGTACTTTCGCAAAAATGAATTCAACGATTTCATCGCTTTCTTTTCCACGAAGATCACTTACTTGTACTTCGCCTTCATTAAGAAGATTTCCATTCACATAATCCACAATTGCTTGAAGATCCCAGCTTTCTCTGTCGCCGTTTTCAGGAGTATGCGCTTGGACATTTCTCTCTAATGATGATTTAATCATATTTTCCACAATGGAGCGCAGATTTTCAGAAGTTAATACTTCATTACGCTGTGAATAGATAATTTCACGTTGTTGACGAAGCACATCATCATATTGTAGTAATTGTTTACGTGAATCAAAGTTATTTCCTTCTACACGTTTTTGGGCAGATTCTACAGCACGAGATACCATCTTGCTTTGAATAGGCTGGGAGTCGTCCATTCCTAGTCTTGACATCATATTTTTCATATTATCAGAACCGAAACGGCGCATTAATTCATCTTCCATGGATAGGTAAAATTGTGTTACCCCTGGGTCTCCTTGACGACCAGAACGTCCGCGGAGCTGATTATCAATACGTCTACTTTCATGACGCTCTGTACCGATAACTGCTAAACCACCTAGTTCTTTTACCCCTTCACCAAGTTTAATATCTGTACCACGACCAGCCATATTTGTGGCAATCGTAACAGAGCCTTTTTCTCCGGCAGTTGCAATAATTTCTGCTTCTCTTTCATGGTTTTTCGCGTTCAAGATATTATGTGGTATTCCTTTTTTCGATAAGTACTTCGAAATGATTTCAGATGTTTCAATTGCAACTGTACCAACAAGTACTGGTTGTCCTTTTTTGTGGCGCTCTGCAATGTCTTCTCCTACTGCTCGGAATTTCCCGTCCATAGAAGCATAAATTAAATCAGGGCGATCATCACGAACAATCTCACGGTTTGTCGGAATAACAACAACGCTCATATTATAAATGTTGCGGAATTCTTCTTCTTCCGTTTTCGCAGTACCAGTCATCCCCGCAAGTTTTTCGTACATACGGAAATAGTTTTGGAATGTGATGGTTGCTAGGGTCATGCTTTCATTTTGAATTTCTAAGTTTTCTTTTGCTTCAATTGCTTGATGCAAGCCATCGCTATAACGGCGGCCTTTCATGAGACGGCCAGTAAATTGGTCAACAATGACAATTTCGCCATCTTGAACAACATAATCTATATCTTTATGCATGCTAGCATGTGCTTTTAACGCTTGGGTAATATGATGGTTAATGGCAACATTGGAAACGTCAAATAGGTTTTCAATTTGGAAAACACGCTCTGCTTTTGACATCCCTTCTTCCGTCAATTGAACACCTTTTGTTTTTTCATCATACGTATAATCTTTTTCTGGTTTTAAGCTGCTTACAAAGATATTAGCACGAACATAAAGCTGTGTTGATTTTTGAGCAGAACCAGAAATGATAAGTGGTGTACGTGCTTCATCGATTAAAATGGAGTCGACTTCATCGATTACTGCATAATACAACGGTTTTTGTACCTTTTGCTCATTATAAAGAACCATGTTATCACGCAAATAGTCAAAACCAAACTCGTTATTTGTCCCATACGTTATATCTGCACGGTAGGCTTCTTGCTTTTCTTCTCTAGATATGCCATTTAAGTTAAGACCTACTGTTAGCCCAAGGAAATTGTACAATTGTCCCATTTCTGCAGCATCACGAGTAGCTAGATATTCGTTGACTGTAACAACGTGAACACCTTTACCAGATAATGCATTTAAATACACAGGCATTGTCGCAGTTAACGTTTTACCTTCCCCTGTTTTCATTTCAGAAATATTACCTTCATGCAGGGATGCTCCCCCCATTAACTGCACTGGATATGGATAAAGGCCAAGGACACGTTTTGCAGCTTCACGAACTACGGCAAAAGCTTCTACCAATAAATCGTCTAATGTTTCCCCTTTTTGGAAACGCGCTTTAAATTCTTCCGTTTTTCCTTTTAATTGCTCGTCCGATAATGCTGCTGTTTCATCTGCAAGCAATTCCACCTTGTCGGCAATCTTCGTTAATTTCTTAATATCGCGTTTGTTTTGATCAAATACTTTATTTAAAATTCCAAGCATTAAAAAACGCTCCTTTTTCTATTATAATGAGAAATCACAGTAGTTATTGGGAAGACTATCTCTTTTTCATTAAAAAATGATGAAAAATAATTGTCTTCTTTGTTAACATTTTTAAGGATTCCATCTATAAAAATCAATTTTATGACCAGTTTATCTTTAAACTAAAATTATATACTATATATTATAGAAGAAAAATGATTGCTAAATACCCATTTTCCCTTAAATTCAAACTAGTATCATCTATACATCTTACCATTTCCACAATAGCGTGACAACTTATACCTGGCCAGAAGTCTTTATTCTATTAAGTTCCGCAAAAAAACTCCCTATATTTAATAGGAAGTTTCTATTTGCATCCTTCTCCTGTCTAACTCACTTTTCTTAAATATCTTTTATTAGACTTCTACATAGTTGTTTATATATAGACCCACAATCTAGGATACGAATTATTCAATTTTTATCGCTTTTTCCTGTGCTTCGACACAAATGGTAGCAGCAGTAAATGCATGTTCCTGGGTCATGGCATTTTCTGTACCATTTAAGCAGTCTAAAATGAATTCTCCGAAAAATGGGTAACCTACTTTTCCTGATAATTGAAAATGCTTTTCCCCTTCTCCATTCACTAAATACAAATGGTTGCCCTTGTTGCTGCGAGCAATGTCAATATATTTACGGACTTCAATATACCCTTCTGTTCCAATGATTGTAACACGTCCATCTCCCCAAGTCCCAAGTCCATCTGGTGTAAACCAATCGACACGGAAATAGAACGTAGCACCATTGTCTGCAACCAATGTCGCATCGCCATAATCTTGAAATGCTGGGTATTGCTTATAATGATAATTGGCAACCTTGCTATGGAGAACTTTTGCACTTTTCGCATTCGCATAATGTAAAAATTGCTCAATTTGGTGACTTCCGATATCTGTGAGAATCCCGCCATATTGCTCTGGATCAAAGAACCAGTCAGGTCTGCTGTTGGCATTGGCGCGATGCGGTCCTGTTCCCATCACAGATATTACCCGGCCAATCGCTCCTTCTGCAATTAACTGACCTGCAAAAACGGCACTTTCTACATGTAACCGCTCACTATAATAAATTCCCCATTTAAGACCGGTCTCTTGCACTTTTTGCTTTGCTTGTTCAATTTGTTCTAACGTTGTAAAAGCAGGTTTATCTGCAAAATAGTGTTTGCCTGCATCTAAGACACGTAATCCCAACGGACCACGATTCACTGGGATATTGGCACTTGCAACTAGATTAATCGTTGAATCATGAAGAATTTCTTCTTCTGATGTTGCTGCACTAACATTAGGGTATGTTTCCAAAAACTTCTGAACTTTTTCTGGGTATAGTGATAGGTAAGCCTTTGATAGGATCGCTAGCCTTTCCCCCACTTCACACCGTGCATGAGACTTTCACCTCACACGGCGTTCTATCGAATTTTCCAAAACAAATCATTAGACGGGGTAACATGTATGTATATGCATAAGATTTTTTCAGTAAAAAAATTATTAACCCCATCTACAATAATCGGCTTTGGAAATTTCCGACTAGAGCCTATCCCTCCACCAATTATTATCTTGGTTTCATAGGTACTATGACTCCACTCTCTCGAATGGCTAATCAGTTTTAATAGGTTAATTCCCTTTATATACTGAACTGTTTCTACGGCTGGTTAATGCCTCCACATCCTTCGATTTCCACGTTCCAATTTCTCTATCCTTCTATATATCCTTAGGTTTCTCCTATGGTCCTGTATGCTTGAACTTGCCTGTAACAAGCTATGGGTTTTCATAACGCCAGATTTTTACTTACCCACACATACGAGTGGCTTACTTGCCACCTGCTGCATTTCTACAGCATTTATGTCTAGAACCGTACATTCAGAGATTCGTCAGTGTATATACACATTCTAACCATAGACACTTTATGGACTCCCGGCATATAGGATACACCATCTACCACTAGACAGCTTTCGTGTTGATTATGAAAAGTAAACACTCCGCTTTATCAACTTACGGTATCTCTCTGCCGACTTCACCGAGCTTCATACCAATCTATTTAACCCTAGAATCAGCATGTCGGAGTATCAGAGTAGGCGTTTCAGAGCGTTACCTCCTCATTCCGCCTATCGAGAAATTAGTTCTCTTAGAAAGTGGTAAATACTCCCTAATGCCTAACCTTTTCCGTTAGAAACGTGTCACACCTGGGTCATAAACGGCAACTAAAGTTCCTCCTGCTTCTACCAGACCATTACACATTCCATAAATATGCCCATGATCTAAGCCAATCGCTGCAAATCGGAATTCGCCTTCTTCCACTACTTTGCTTACTTTTCCTTTTGGAGCATAATTCATGCCATCATTTTTATTCAATACTTTCTCCTCCTTTATTTACTCGTATTTTCCGCCTACGGTAATGTCATTGTCTTCAAAGTTTTCTATCGCTGTTTTCTTTTCATAGAAATGGATGGCATTTTTTTGTGTGCCTTCCATTGTGTAAAATAGGCTATCCTTCGTTAATGGAAGTTTAATTGTTTTACCTGTGCTTGCAGATTCATAGATAGCAGAAATCAATTCCAGTGTCTGTCTTCCTTGTCTTCCATCAATTAAAACAGGAATCCCATGTTCCAACGCAGTTAACACATCATCAATTTGACCTGTGTGTCCCTCATACTGTACTTCTTCCAATTCCTCATAATAATGCTGAATCTTTTCTTCCAACTCTGGATCGTCTTCTGGAAATCCATTTCCCTTTGATTTAGATGCCTTCACTTTCCATGGAACGGAGACTCTAGCATTTTTCCCTTGAAAAATTAATTGTTGTTCCTCCCCATGATGAATGACAGAGCTCGTTATTTGAGCAAGACTTCCGTCATTATAGCGGCAAATAGCGATAGAAATATCCTCTACTTCTGCATTGTCATGAGAAGTATTACTCATGACGGCAGTAACTTCAGATGGCATCCCATTCATCCATTTGAAAATATCTATATGGTGCACAGCGTGATTTAGTGTACAACCGCCACCTTCTTTTTCCCATGTACCACGCCACCATAAATCATAATAGCTGTGCCCGCGCCACCAGTAAGAATCAACCTGTGTATGGACAATGGGTCCCATAAGTTTAGTATCTAGTACCCTTTTTAACTTCATCATTGGGGTACGAAAACGGTTTTGTGAAATGACAGACAACATTTTATGATTTCTTTCCGCAGCTGCATTCATCGCATCACATTCCTCTAATGAAGATGCCATTGGTTTTTCAACCAACACATTCTTACCAGAATCCAGAAAATTAATGGTTATTTCTGAATGGGTATAAGGTGGTGTACAAACGGATACTAGGTCAATGTCCTCACGTTCTAGCATTTTTGTATGGTCATCATAAATGGCTGCATCAAGGTTAAATTCTTTCGCCTTCTTTTCTGCCTTCTCCGGATAAATGTCACATAGTGCAACAATCTGACAGCGCTCTGGAAATTGCAAATACGCTTCCATATGAGCTGATGAAATTGCTCCTGCACCGATAATAGCTACTTTTAACACACAACCCTCTCCTTTTTATTTATTTAGAATTTAGGATGGAAAATAAGTACTACTTTCGCAAAAATAAAACGCTTTCAAATTTTATCAAATCCCCACTTATGATAAGAAAATTCAAATAAATTTTTGTTTCGACTTATACGCTTTATTCCAAAAATTATCTATAAAAGATACTATGTTCATTTTTTAGTGGATAATAATAAAAAGTGATTGTAAAAGGATAGGTTCTCTTGATGATTAAGTTTATCAGGCTAAATCACTAGCTCATGATTTCTTTTTTCCCTAAAACAACGTCAATCAGGGGAGGCTTTTCAACCCCCACTAATTGACCGTTGCATCAATTGGTCTTTTACGCGCAATTCCGTCCTTCTTTTGCAGCGGGAAGGCTACTTTACTGGCCATAATGCGGGATAAATGAGGTAATAATTTAATATATTGTTCTATTTTTTTCGTCTGCTATTCCTGATTTTCTATAGAAATACGTATTAATGCGATCACGCCATTCCATAGCATTTTCTAATTGAAGCTGAAAACGTTCTTTCACATTTTCAAAAACCCAATTCTCTACTTTTCCTTCTAATTCATTCCATTTCTTAATAAACGTCTCCACTTCTTCTACACCTTGAAAATGTGTATTATAAATATGCTGAATGACGGTTTCTCCAGAGTGAAGTTTATGTGTGTATGGTACATGATGGAAAAATAGAAGCAACTCATCTGGACAATCTTCTAATGAATTGTATCGTTCTGCATTTGGTCCAAAGTATTGTCCCACATAGCCAGTTCCAGTTTTCATTGTACGGTCTACACCAATTCCTTTACAGTCAGCAAAGTGGTATGTACCCCATTTTGAATACTCATATCCATCCACGTTTGGACCATAATGATGATTAGGATTTACCATCCAGCCGACGCCAAGTGGTGCAGTATAATTTTCATAGGTTCTCCATGATTGGAGCAAAATAAATTCCAATACTTCTACCACTTTCGGATCATGACCAAAAGTTAATTGAATCCATTCATCTGTAATTTCTTCTGTTGATAAATCAGGATTCCAGGTTAATCTGCCAAATCCATAAAGATTGGCCTGTGCTAATGTATTTCCAGTCCAATTTATATCATTGCCTATATTAGATACAGCAGCAATACCGCTATGGCTATAGTTATAGTGTGAACCATCTACTATTGATTTTACGGTCGATCCTTCTCCATCAGCATATGTATCAAAGTTTAATATTTCCTTCCACTGTGGAACTAAATAGCAAACGTCTTTTTGTTGACCCGTATATTCTTGTGCAATTTGAAATTCCACTACCTGGTTCGTTTCTTTCATAGCGCCTATTAGCGGAGAGATTGGTTCACGTACTTGGAAATCCACTGGCCCATTTTTAACTTGCAAAATAACATTATCAAGAAATTGTCCATCAAGGGGCTTAAAATTGTCGTATGCTGCACGTGCTCGATCTGTTTTTCTATCCCGCCAATCCTGTAAACAATTGTAAACAAAGCAACGCCATACTACTTTTCCATTAAAAGGCTGTAATGCTCGTGCTAAAACATTAGCGCCCTCGACATGGCCTCTGCCATATGTAAATGGTCCAGGTCTACCTTCTGAATCTGCTTTCACTACGAAACCACCAAAATCAGGGATATGGCTATAAATTTCTTCTGCCTTTCTCGCCCACCATTTTTCTACTTCTTTATCCAGTGGATCGGCAGTTGGAAGATTCCCCAATTCTATAGGACTAGCATAGTTTATACTTAAATAAGTAGTAATCCCATAAGACCTTAGAATAGTTGCCACTTCTTTCACTTTAGGCAAAAATTCCTTTGTAAGTAATTTCGTCTCCACCTCCCATACATTTACATTATTAATCGAGATGGCATTGATTCCAACAGAAGAGAGAAGGCGAGCATAATCTTTAATTCTTGCCAAATCCTTCGTGAAATCGTTATCATTAAAAAAGATGGAGTTACCAGAATAACCTCGTTCAATAGAACCGTTCATATTATCCCATTGATTCATCATTCTTAACTGATGTTTTGGTGTTTCCCTTATTTCTAAGCCAATAAGGGATTCTTCTTGTTGTAAAATTCTTAAAAAGTGGAAAGCTGCATATAAAGCTCCTTTATCTGTTTTTCCAATTAATAGCACTTGTCTATTATCATCGGATGTTTTTACTAAATAGCCTTCCTCATTTAAGTCATCAAATAATTTTGGTGAAATCCCATAATCATTTAAGTTAACGCTTTCATATGTTCCCAAAATAATAGAAGACTCATCTTCCACAGATTGTTGAATAGTTGGTACAACATCTAGCATAGACTTAAGAGCAATTTTAAGTTCGTTTACAGCAGAATTAATGACTACTGATTGTAAAGCAACTGAAATAGTAGAAGCTATGTTGGTATATTTATCAGCGTTTTCAATTTTACGATACTGCAACCAACAGTGATAACTATCGGTTACGAATCGTTGATTTTCTTTATCGATCATTTTTTCCATTTGCTTAATCCTCCTATAATTAACCTAAAAAGTTTGATTAAAGTTCTGTGAAAAAGCGATGTTATCATTCTACTAATTTTAACTAAAATAATCAGGATATGTCTTCTTTAATTCCTTTTTCTCAAAGTTAACTAAGTTTAAATGTATCCCTATTAATTTTTCTGCATCAATTGCTTTCTTTTCCTTGATAAACTGAAAGATATCTTTATGCTGAGCAACAAGGATATCCCATTCCAGATTTGATTCTAATCGCAGAACACGCAAGCGATCAAAGTGGCTGTTCATTTGTCTAATCATCTTCCATGTTCTCAGTTTTTTACATCCCTCAAATAATAACCGATGAAACTGATCATCTAATTCCAATAATTGTTGGTGGGATTCATTTTTTAAACATAATTCCTGCATGGCAATATTGGATTCCAATTTAAATAACTGCTCTTGGTCAAAAACCTCACAAGCTTCTCTCACAACTGCTTTTTCCATATTTTCTCGAACAAATCTTGCTTCTTCCACAAGATCTAAATCAATCAAGGAAACAATCGTACCAATTTGCGGATATATTCCAAGCAAATCTTCTTGGGAAAGCTTTAAGAAAGCTTCTCTTACCGGGGTGCGACTTACGTTTAACTCACTTGCGATTTCTTGTTCAGAAATCTTTTGCCCTGGTTTTAATCCTAAATCTGTTATTCTATTTTTTATTGTTTCATAAACAAAATCTCGTGTGGAAATATTTTGCCTTTTTCTTATTGAAACTATTATACTCACCTTTTTCTTGGTATTCTAATGGTACTAGTATGGTAGTTATTACCTTCATTATAGAAGTTCTCATCTGGAATTTCAATCCTTTTTATTTAATAAATTGTCTGGAAATATCGTTTTTCCAGTTGCTTTTACCTATATGAACATTCTATTCCGATCATTGCTGTTTGAGAATATACAGAAGTCAACACGATAAAAAACTCCCTATATAATAGGAAGTTTCAAACTGGAGACAAACTCCTTTTAGTTTGAGGATTTTGCCTATGGTCTTTTTTGTAGCCCTTTCTAATAGGGATGTTGATTTCCGCTACAGGGGTTCGCTTTCCATGGGGCGAGCGCCGAGCCGCTTCGTCGTTTCGCTGAGGCCACTGAAAAGTGTATTACCTGGTGAATCGGTAGTTACCAAACCATTCTAACTTAGTTTAGGCTATTGTTTTCCGAGGCTTACCGCACGACTCACCGGGGCGAGCGCCGAGCCGCTTCGTCGCTATGCTCCTGCAGGGTCTCGGACTTTCTCGCATCTCCCGTAGGAGTCGAGCGGACACCTCTCCAAACCAACTTATTATTTGCTTTCAAATAAATAAAACCTCATTTAATTTGGAGAACTAGACTTTTTCAGTGCCCTCGTTTCGCTCCTGCAGGGTCTCGGACTTTCTCGCATCTCCCATAGGAGTCTCACCCCTTCCGCTCCAATCAACATGGCTTTATCAATTTAGTCTAGAATTTTAACTGCTCTGTTTTTAAATTACAGCTAGAAAATTTTTTAGAGTTGAAACACTCCCTTCCAAACATTCTTCTATTCAAAGAGACCAATTAGAAATGATTACTGTAGATCAACTTGTTCTGCCAAATCAATTAGTTCGCAAGATGGAGGCTACACTTAACTTCTCTTTTATCAAACAAAAAACTCCCTATATAATAGGAAGTTTCTAGTTTGATTATTTTTGTTTTTTCATATACTCGAGTACTTCTGAATCAATAAAGCCCTCTTTTTGTTCTCGTTCTTCAAAGTTCTCGGTATGAATATAGGTAGTAAGTGCTTCGGATATTTCAGTAATTGTTTCGTTTAGATAGCCCAATCTTTTGAGGTGTGTCGTTAATTCTTCTAACGTACTTCCTTCAATTGGAATAATATTCTCTGGCTTTGATGGAGCGAAATATAATTGCTGTAATTGATAGATGCGGGTTAGTTCTTTTATTGGTTCTTCGTGATCTTCTACACGCAAATCAATATAGCGATCATTAAAGCCACCATAGCCTCCTCTATCCTTTACAACAAGAAGAGCTGCTGATTGCTGCCCTCTACTGTCACCACCTGCATTCTGTCCTGCTTGCAATGCTGAAAGTAATCGCTCAGCAAGATTCCCTTCTCTTTTTTGAAAAGTGTCAGCCATTGCTTTTACTGTATTTTCGTCCACCAGAATATTTCCCTGTGCTGCGAAATGAGGCCCTGTTACCCCTCCAGCCCAGTTATAGCATTCTTTTCCCGTGAACGTTGCTGCATTGCCGTTAGCATCAATAAAACCAACTTGTCTTTGCTCTCTGCCTGGGTCCTTGTCTAATAAGGCATGCAATGCTTCTTCTGCTGATTTTCCCTCTTCCATTAAACGTAAGCCTTCTGGACCAAAGGACGTATTTGCATAAGATTGAGTAGCAACTGCTCCCACTCCTGCCTTTGCCCATGGAACAACTGCTCCAACACCAAGAAATTTCGATTGGACAGCAATGCCCCATTCTTTTTCCTGTGGATCATACCCGACAATAGAAAATGTCATGTTCTTGCCTCCTTTTTAAGCTAAGAAAATTGCCCCATATACAAGGGAACCTGCTATCACATAAGCAGGATGAACTTTTACTTTTTCTAATAAAATGAAGCTAATGAGGCCAATGAATGCAGTCTGCAGAATTCCAATTCCATTATAAGAATTTTGGAAAAAACTGATTGTCATCATTGCCAGCAAAACAGCAATTACTGGTCTAACTAAGTTTGTCAGTAGATTCACTTTTGGAGAATCTTTAAATTTCATTAGCAAACGTAAGAGGACAATCATTAAAATTAAGGATGGGGCGACTGTTGCAAACACACCGATGATTGCGCCAAGTACTCCACCCTCTTGAAACCCAATATAGCCTGCCATTTTGGTCGCAATTGGACCTGGCAATGCATTTCCCATTGCCAGCATTTCACTAAATTCATTTTCTGTTACCCATTCATACCGATCAACCACTTCTTTTTCCACTAAAGGAATCGAAGCAGGTCCGCCTCCATAACCAAGAATTCCAGGTAGAAAAAATGCCCAAAAGATGTGCCAATAAATCACGAAGCCTTCACCTCTTTCACTTCCTGCTTCTCCTTCTTACTTAGAAGTGAAATGACAATGACGACGCCAATCACAATCGCAGGATGGATATTCAGAAGAACTAAAAGAATGATACTTGCTACAACTAACCCAATCGTTAGCTTCACGCCAAAGCTAGTATTTACTTTCTTTAAAAAGTCCACTGTCAATACCCCAAGCATCACGCCAACTACTGGAACTACTGCCTTTGTCATTCCTAATACCCAAGGCTTATCCTTGAAAGAATTTAAAAAGGTTAAAAGAACAATCATTAATAAAATAGTAGGAACAACAGATGCGATAATGGCAATTATCATTCCAAAGACTCCCTTTACTTGCCAACCAATATAGCCTGCCATTTTGGTTGCAATCGGTCCAGGCAATGCATTCCCTAATGCTAAAACATCGGAAAACTCATCATCTGTCATCCATTTATATTTATCCACTACTTCGTTTTTCACAAGTGGGATAGAAGATGGACCGCCGCCATATCCTAATATTCCCACTCGGAAAAAAGCAAGAAATAGATGCCAATATGTCATAAAATCAACAACCTTTCTGAAGTCTTACCAGGATGCAATCGCTCCATCTGTTCTTGATTCTGTTCCTCCAATTAATGCACCTGTTTCTTCATCTCGCCAGATGATTTGTCCTCTGCCAAAATGACCGTAGTCTGTAGCCGTTTGAATCTCATGCCCTCGTCTTGCCAGTGCTTGAGCGAGATAGTTTGGAAAATGAGGTTCTACTAAAATTTTCTTGCCTTCCATCCACTGCCATCTTGGTGCATCTAAAGCAGCTTGTGGGTTTAAATGGAAGTCGATTGTATTTGTTATTACCTGGAAATGTCCTTGTGGCTGCATATAGCCACCCATAACCCCAAAAGGACCAACTGGTTTATTATCTTTGGTAAGGAACCCAGGAATAATGGTATGATATGTTCGTTTCCCTGGCTTTAATGCATTGGGATGGGTTGGATCTAGTGAGAAATCATGTCCACGATTTTGCAGACCGATTCCTGTTCCTGGAATGACAATCCCTGAACCAAAGCCCATATAGTTACTTTGAATATAGGAAATCATATTTCCTTCTTCATCTGCAGCTGCTAAATAAACCGTTCCCCCCTTTGGAGGAGATAATGGCTCAGGAGTAACCGCATGCTCGCCAATTATTTCTCTTCTTAACGCTGCGTACTCTTCACTTAATAGCTCACTCACCGAATGAGGCATCTCTTTTTCTTCTGTAATAAAGGCTTTCCCATCTGTGAATGCAAGCTTCATTGCTTCGATATGTTTATGGTATGTATCAACAGAATCCTTCTCAGTTAAATCAAAGCCTTTTGCAATATTAAGCGCCATTAACGCCACTAAGCCTTGGCCATTTGGCGGAATTTCCCAAACATCATAGCCTTTGTAAGAAACAGAAATCGGGTCTACCCATTCTGGATAAAAGCCAGCTAAATCCTCTTTACGAAGATAGCCATCATGCTCCTCCATAAATTGAGATATTTTGTCTGCTAATTCTCCACGATAAAAGCTTTCTGCATTCGTTTCTGCAATCGAGCGCAACGTAGCTGCATGACCTTTTGATGACCAAATCTCACCTATTTGTGGTGCTTTTCCCTTTGGTGCAAATGTATCAAACCAAGGCTTATACTCTTCTCCTTGAAAAATTTCTTTAAAACGATTATATGCTAGGTTCCAATACTTTCCTAAAGTTGGACTAATTGGATACCCCTCTTCTGCAAGACGAATAGCAGGTGCTAATGTTTCTTTTAAAGGCAGCTTTCCAAATTTCTCAGCAAGAGCAGCCCAAGCAGATGGAACTCCCGGTACAGTAACTGGGATAACACCATGGGTTGGCATCTTCTCGAAGCCCTTCGCTTTTAAATCATCAATGGAAATAGTGTTTGGAGCAGGACCACTTGCGTTTAATCCATGAAGTTTGTCTTTTACCCATACAAGTGCAAACGCATCTCCACCGATTCCATTAGAAGTAGGTTCTACTACCGTTAATGCCGCTGCTGTAGCAATCGCCGCATCAATTGCGTTTCCCCCCTTCTGCAAAATCTCCAGCCCAGCTTGAGCAGCTAAAGGCTGGGAAGTAGCAACCATTCCTTTCTTGGCAAAAACAGTATTGCGTTGGGATGGATAAGGATGATATAAGTAATCTAATTTCATATTAATTCAATTCCTTTCCGACATAATGACAGGCTACAAAATGATTCGGCTCTGCTTCTTTCCACTCTGGTTTCGATTGTTTACATAAGTCAGTTGCAATCGGACAGCGGGTATGAAATGGACAGCCTGATGGCGGGTTCGCTGGATTCGGAATCTCTCCCTGTAAGCGAATGCGTTCACCCTTTACACCTATTTTAGGGCGTGGAATCGAGGATAACAACGCTTTTGTATAAGGATGAAGTGGATTTTCATATAATTGTTCCGAGGAAGCTAGCTCCATCGTATTCCCTAAGTACATGACTAATACCCGATCGCAGAAATAGCGAACTACACCTAAATCATGGGAGATAAATAAATAAGTTAATTGATACTTATCTTTTAAGCCCTTCATTAATTTTAATACTTGTGCTTGAACCGATACGTCTAAAGCAGATACTGCTTCATCACAAATAATAAGGGAAGGATTAAGGGCAATCGCACGAGCAATTCCGATACGCTGACGTTGTCCACCACTAAATTCGTGGGGATATCGATCATAGTGTTCTTCTTTTAGCCCTACTTCTTGTAAAAGCTCTATTACTCTTCGTTTTCTTTCTTCTTTTGCTAGATTTGTATGAATAACAAATGCTTCTTCTAATGCATTTCCAATTTTTTGACGAGGATTTAAAGAAGCATAAGGGTCCTGGAAAATCATCTGCATGTCTTTTTTGATTGCTTTTCTTTCTTTACCAGAAAGTGCTTGTGTATCTTGGCTTTGAAAATAGACCTTTCCATCCGTTATATCCTCTAAGCCAAGAACGGTTCGGCCGAGCGTGGATTTTCCACACCCAGATTCACCTACTACTCCAACACTTTCACCCTCAAAAACTTCTAAACTAACATTCTCGACAGCTTTCACATGACCTTGAACCCTTTGTAACAAACCGCCTTTAATAGGAAAGTACTTTTTAACACCTTCTAATTTAAGAAGGGATTGTTTCTCGATCGTCTGCATGTATTTCCACCTCCTCCTGCAACCAGCATTTTACGCGATGAGCGGAATGAAGCTCATATTCCTTCGGTGATTCTGCTTTACATCTATCTGTAGCAAATGGACAGCGCGGATGAAAACGGCATCCACTTATTTCTTCATTTAAGTTAGGCAATGAACCTGGTATTGCTTCCAGTTCAAAGGATGGGTCATCAATATCTGGCACAGAATGGAGCAAACCTCTTGTGTACGGATGCTGTGGATTTGTAAATATACTCTCCACATCGCCTTCTTCCACCTTTTCTCCAGCATACATAACCATGACGCGATCAGCGATTTCAGCGACTACTCCCATATCATGAGTAACCATAATCACTCCCATGCCTAGCTGTTTCTTTAAATCATCCATTAAATCTAAAATTTGCGCCTGAATTGTTACATCTAAAGCAGTTGTTGGTTCATCTGCAATCAATAATTGGGGACGGCACGATAACGCAATGGCAATCATGACACGTTGCCTCATTCCACCACTTAATTCATGTGGATATTGCTTCATTCTTTTTTCAGGGTAAGGAATTCCTACCTGCTTTAACAGGTCAATTCCTTTGGCATGTGCCTTTTGCTTGGATAACTGCTGATGAAGCATAAGAGGCTCTCTAAGCTGATACCCTATCGTTAACACTGGATTTAGAGCAGTCATTGGTTCTTGGAAGATCATCGCCATATCGCGCCCTCTAATAGAACGTAATTGGTCCTTTGTGAGCTTTGATAGATCTGTTCCATTTAAATCAATCGAAGAATCTTTGCTTATATAGCCATTGCTCGGAAGAAGCCCCATAAGGGAAAGGGAGGTAATACTTTTCCCACAACCTGATTCCCCCACAATGCATAATGTTTCTCCCTTATCTAAGTCAAAAGAAATTCCTCGTACAGCTGACAGTTCCCCATCAGCTGTACGAAAATTTGTCCGTAAGTCTTTTACAGATAATAGCTTCTTCTCCATTTTTATCCCTACTCTCTGTAAACTTTATATAGTGACCAAGTTCCTGTTGGATCAATGTCTAATCCTTTAACAGATTTATCATACGCAAGTGTTACTACACCATGATTCATGACAATAGCTGGTGCATCTTTTACAAGAAACTCATTTGCTTCTTTCAGTTTTGCTTTACGCACATCTTGGTCTACACTTTCACGACTTTCTTCTACTAATTTATCAAACGTTTCATTACTGTATCTCACCATGTTAGACGAGCCAACATTATCGGAATGGAAATTAGGGTATAATAATTCACTTCCATCTGCAGTTGAGTTAGTCCAGCTTAAGAAGTTCATTTCATAGTCGCCATTACGACTTGCATCTAAGAATGCACCCCACTCCATTGTTTCAATTTTGATTTTGAAACCTGCCTCTTGTAATTGAGATTGGCTAATTTCTGCCATTTTCATATAGTTCGCTCTGTTTGCTACAAGCAATGTATACTCTTTATCGCCAAATCCGTTTTTCTCCACTAATTCTTTAGCTTTTTCTAAGTTATAATCATAGCCAGCATCATTACTTGCTTCATCATAGCCGAATACTTTTGGTCCAATAATGCTGTTACCAGCTACCCCTAAGCCATTAAGTTGGTTTACATAAGCATCTCGATTTAATGCATATGCTACCGCTTGACGGAATTCAAGATTGTTCATTGGTTCCTTTTCCATGTTAAATCCGTACCAATAAACAGGTGTACCTTCTTTTTTCTGTACTTCTACATTTTTAAGACCTTCTACACGAGACAATTGCTCTGTTGGAATACCATCAATAAATTGAACATCTCCTGCTTGTAGCATCGAAATTGCAGTTGTTACTTCAGGTACCACTTTAAATGTAATTTTGTCTAGTTTTGCTTCCCCCTGCCAGTAATCAGTATATTTTTCCAATACAACAGATTCACCTGGTGTCCAGCTTACAAATTTAAATGGACCAGTACCGACAGGATTTTTCATTAAATCGCCATTTTTATCAGCCTCTGGACTAACGATGGCAGCATTAGAATGAGAAAGTGCTGCAAGTAAAGCACCGTATGCATACTTTGTTTTAATCTCTACAGTGTATTCATCTTGTACATTGACAGATTCAATCGGTTCAAGCAAAGATGCGCGTGGTGCCGCTGTTTCTGGATCACGGAATTTATCAAAGGTATATTTTACTGCTTCTGCATTAAAGTCTGTACCATCTTGGAACTTAATTCCTTCTTTTAATTTAATTATCCATGTTAAATCATCTGGATTTTCATAGGACTCTGCTAAAAGTGGTTCAATTTCCATTGTTTCCGAATTACGTGTAAACAATGTTTCATACACTTGCTCATTGACAGAAGAAGAAACAGAATCATTTGTTAAAATTGGGGATAATCCTACAACATCTGAAGTTGTCGCATATGTTATTTCCTGTGCTACACTTTCTCCATTTGAACTGGATCCCCCACTAGAATTCGAACATCCTGCTGCAACAAGCAGCAATAATGCCATCATGGCAAAAACTATCTTTTTCATCTAAAAACTCTCCCTTAATCTATGTATTGTTTTTGTTATTGATTAACTTTCATATTCGGATCGAGCGCATCTCTTAATCCATCACCGACAACATTAAACGCAAACACTGTTAGCATAATGGCAATACCAGGAATAATCGTCATATGAGGTGATGTCCACATATACGCCTGGCCTTGAGAGATCATTGCTCCCCATTCAGGTGTCGGCGGCTGAGCCCCTAATCCTAAATAACTGAGGGATGCAGTGGATAGAATGGCTGTGGCCATCCGCATCGTTGCAAACACGATGATTGGTGCTGTACAGTTTGGCAAAATATGCTTAAACATGATGCGCAAATCACTTGCTCCAAGCGATTTCAATGCCATCACATATTCTTGTTTTTTGACCGATAAAACGGAACCTCTGACAATCCTCGCACAAGAAGGAATGGACCAAATACTGATCGCAATTGCCACATTTACTAAACTAGTTCCAAGTACTGCAATGATAAGCATTGCAAGTAAAATACCTGGGAATGAAAATAATAAGTCTACTATTCTCATGATTATCCCATCTAATTTACGATAATATCCTGCTAATAACCCTAAGGTAATCCCGCCAACTAATCCAAGAACGACGGCAATACTACCTACTACAAGAGAAATTCTTGCTCCATAAGCGATTCTGCTCCACATATCACGCCCATAATTATCTGTACCGAGCCAATGGCCTTCCGTGAACATTGGTAATTCAGTTCCTTCCAGATTTTGACGAGCAGGATCATAGCTTGTGATTAACGGTGCAGCTATTGCTATCACTATTTGCAAAATAATAATAATCAATCCAACGACCGCTAACCGATTTTTAATTAATTTTTTCCAAGTGTCTAATAGAAAGGAATCTTTTTTCACTTTCTTCACAGTTGGAGATAGTTGTGGATTTGGTACAGTTTCCATTGGTTTCCCCCTTTCCTAATTGTCATAGCTGATTCTTGGATCTACAAATACATATATAATATCTACGATTAAATTGACTAAAACAAAGAGGGAAGCTACCAATAATACAGAACCTTGCACCATTGGAAAATCTCTTGAAGCAATCGCATCAATCATTAATCTTCCAACACCGTTTATCGCAAAAACTTGTTCCGTAATAATTGTTCCTCCTAATAATCCTCCAAAGTTAACACCAATTACGGTAATGACTGGAATCATTGCATTTTTCATTGCATGAACACCAATAATGGAACTTTCTTTTACCCCTTTTGCTCTTGCTGTTCGTACATAATCAGCTTGAATGACTTCTAGCATCGAAGAACGACTCATCCTGGCAATCATTGCAGCTGAACCTGTTCCTAATGTAATAGCAGGCAGAATTAACTGTTGCATTCCTTCTATCGTCCAAAATGGAGCATCTAATCCACCGACCGGCAGTATTTGCAGATTCACGGCAAATACTAAAATTAAGATGGAGCCTAGCCAAAAGTTTGGAATCGATATCCCACCTAAGGAAAATACTGTGCTAAATACATCTAGCCATGAGTTTTGCTTGAGTGCTGAAATAATACCAGCAACCAACCCAATGACGATTGCAACAATGATACTTGCTATCGCTAAATTCAAAGTATTTGGAAATCTTATGGCGATAGCTTCTGATACAGATTGTTTCGTCTGATAAGAATAACCTAGATCACCCTGTAAGACATTTTTTAGATAATCCCAATACTGTACAAGAAAGGGTTTGTTCAATCCTAAGCTTTCTTTAATCGCATCAATATCAGAAGATGATGCTGTTGGTCCTGCTATGATTGAAGCTGGATCCCCCGGTGCCAAGTGCATACTAGCAAAAACTAAGAAAGATATTCCAATAAGCAATAATACTAGCTGAAATAACCTTCTAATAATCATCGAGATCAACCGTCTCACCTTCCCCTCTTTGTAAAAATAACCAATTTCCACTTTCAAAAGTAAACTAAATTTCTTTATTTAATTAACAAACGAAAGCAAATATTTAATATTCATGATTATAAGATAGTTATAATAAGAATTCTAGTGATTTTTCAAAAAAATTTAATAATTTTATATATTCAATATTAACAGAATCATTGTAAACCTTTTCGTTTCCCTATCATTTAGTTTTCCGAAATAATAATATGTTTTTCACAAAGATTTCTACTAATACGGAAAAGGAAAAGACTATAGAAACACTTCTCTAATAATCATTCAAAAATAGGTATTAATATACATTATTCTATTAAATTTAGGATTATCTCTCACAAAAAGTCTTCTTTAGATAAAGAATTAAAAAGAGCATTACTATTCCAATAAAATAAAAGGTTCCATCATTTACCTATAAACTTTTTCAGAAGAAATTTGTAGAATTTTGCAATAAAAACACGAGTCGTCGGTTTTTATTTCCTTTTACTGAAAAATATATTATAGAATTTCTGAATACGTTTCGTATAAAAACAAAAAAATCAAACCGAATGGATTTGATTTTTCTTTGCTATGTATCAAATTTTTAAGCCATTTCTACTTTTAAATCTTCTTAAAAGGATATGGCTCTCTACTCGTGTTATACCTTCTAAGGAATATAGTTCATTGTTCGTGAAGCTTTCTAACGCTTCAAAGTCTTCCACTAGGACGTGCATATGCAAAGTACTTGGCCCTGTCATTTGATAGCAGCTTGCTACAACTGGATTTTCCGCAAGCGTTTGTGCTACTTGAATAAGGGAAGCTGGCTCACAGTCCACTTCAAAAAAGGCCGAAACCGTCTTACCTACTTTTTCGGAATTGATGACAGCACTAAATTTTTCAATGACTCCATTTTCGATTAATTGACTGACTCTTTCTCTGATTGCCACTCGTGACAAATTTAGTTCTTTCCCGATCTCCACATAGGACAGCCTGCCATTTGCTGTAAGTAATTCTAATATCTTTTTATCTGTTTCATCCAATTTCATGTAACCACCACGCATCTTCTGTTTTAAATCATGTCTCATTATAGCCTTTCCTTTAAAAATAGGGAAGTATTTTTTAGAATTTTCAAACTTTCAAATGCGAATTACAAATTAGCTTTAGGAATTTGGAGAGTTTGTCTATTGACATATATGATGTACAAAAAGAGAGGCTTATTTTTTGAATGCTTATATTGATATTTTATATTTCACAATATCTTTTCACCGTCTTACTTTATGAATAAAACCTGCAGCTTTTCGCTGCAGGTTTGTCTTTTATTGTGCTTCTATTAATCCGTATTTTCCATCTTTTCGTTTGTAGACGATATTCGTGTTATTTGTTTCAGCATCTGTATAGACGAAGAAGTTATGGCCCAATAAATCCATTTGCAGGATGGCTTCTTCGCTGTCCATTGGTTTTAGGTTGAAGCGTTTTTGGCGAACGATTTCTAGCTCTTGTTCTTCATCCTCACCACTTGGCACACTTTCATAAGAACCGAATAGTTCATTTAAATTGCCTTTTTCTCTATGCTTACGATTTACTTTTGTTTTATGTTTTCTTATTTGTCTTTCTAATTTATCTGAGATTAAATCGATTGCTGCGTACATGTCCATATGGTCTTCTTCTGCACGCAACAGCAGCTGGGACATTGGAATCGTAACCTCGACCTTAGACGTTTTGTCATTATATGTTTTAAGGTTGACGTTTACTTTTGCATCTGGTGTTTCAGAAAAATATCTTTCTAATTTGGATATTTTCTTCTCGACATACTCTCTAATTGCTGGAGTTACCTCAATGTTTTCTCCTCTAATGTTGAAATTCATAAGTTACTCCTCCTTTATAGTTTCCAGTGCAAGTCTTATTTTTTTCCTAATGGTAAATAGAAATATACCTAGAAGGAATCATTTTGACTATACTATATATTTCTAGCCTACCCTACTAAAATCCTGCTAAAACGATATGAAATTTCGACAAACTTGTGAACATTTTTATGAGGGAATTTATTAGTATAATAATTCCAGCAAATTTTTATGTCAGAAAATGTTTCAATCAACGGCGGACAGGATATATATACAGCATAAATAAAACGTCACGTTCCTTAAATATAAAGCAACTTATTCCTGCTAAAAGAATTAGTTATTTTAAGAATTTAGATAGGCAAAAGGCCGTCAATACTAGTATTTTTCGTATTAAAGGTTAATTCTATTGTTGTTAAATATCTAGACAACCAATTGCACTATTTAAAAACATTTCGACATAATCTATGAGGAGAAGCCTATATTCCTAACAAAAGATGTAATTGTGAGTATCATCACCTAGGTTTGTGTCGAGATTTATCGAAATTAATCAAAATATTTTTACAATTCATTGTTTTATATTTGCTACAATGAACACATTAAGAAATTAACTTGGAGGTACAATGAATGAGTGAAAAAATTTTACAAAATCAGCATGAAGCAGAATTAAAAGAAATGGAAGAGGAAGAGTACTTTTATAAACTTTGGGAAGATGATCGTTTATAACGAAATAGATCTACTTACTTGATAGAAACGTGAGGAACATTTTCTTTTTAAGAGATGTTCTTAAAATTTGAAAAAATTCTGGAAAAATAAGGAGCATCTTACTTTCTCTTGAAATTCTAACAATGGAAGATTTGACAACGCATACTGGAGGGATCTATTTTGAATAAAAAATGTATCGCAATGCTTTTAGCTGGAGGAAGAGGGACAAGACTAAAAAAACTAACAGAAGAATTAGCGAAACCAGCAGTACCATTTGGAGGAAAATATCGTATAGTTGATTTCACTTTAAGCAATTGCCGTAATTCAGGAATAGATACCGTTGGTGTACTAACACAATACCAGCCACATGTACTGCAAAATTACATTAAAGACGGAAAAGATTGGGATTTGGACAGCAGAGATGGCGGACTAAGCATCCTTCCTCCATACCAATGTGGTACAGAAGAACGCTGGTATGATGGTACAGCACATGCTATCTATCAAAATATATCCTATATTGACCAGTATAACCCGGAATATGTTCTCGTTATTTCTGGCGACCATATTTATAAAATGGATTACAACCTAATGTTACAACAGCATATAAAAACAGGCGCAGATGCAACGATTTCTGTGACAGAAGTTCCATGGGAAGAAGCTAGCCGCTTCGGAATCATGAATACAGACAGCAAAAGCAACCGCATCGTTGATTTCGAGGAAAAGCCAGCTAACCCACAGTCAAATCTTGCTTCAATGGGTGTCTATATCTTTAAATGGAAAACACTTAAAAACTATTTACAAAAAGAAGAAAAAAATGAATTATCATCAAAGGATTTTGGGAAAGATATTATTCCTGCCATGCTTACAGATAACCGCAAATTACACGCCTATACGTTTAAAGGCTACTGGAAAGACGTTGGGACAATCGACAGCTTCTGGGAAGCAAATATGGACTTATTATCAAAAGAAAGCAATATCTTTCTAAATGACAAAGACTGGACCGTATTTACCCACGAACACTGCTTTGCCCCATCCTATATTGAATCTTCCGCTACCGTAAAACGCTCCATTATTAGTGAAGGCTGCGAAATTTATGGAACAGTAGAAAACTCTGTCATCTTCCATGATGTCATTATCGGAAAAGGATCAATCGTTAAAGACTCCGTACTCCTTCCTGGAACCGTTATCGGTGAAAATGTAGTCATCGAAAAAAGTGTTACTGCTTGTAAAGTAAAAGTGGAGGATCATAGCATTATTGCACCAGAAGACGCAGATTCGGAGATTGTGTTGATTGGTGAGAATGTGGAGAATAAACAGACTCGTGTTGGGTTGTCTCGGGTGATTTAAATAACTGGGACAGTGGGGTCGGGTTCCTTGTCCCAGTTCTCAGTGGGACAGTGGGGTCAGGTTCTCAGTCCCAGTTTAACTTTAAATGGAAAAAGGGAGCGAATATCCACATTATTGGATATTCGCTCCCTTTCTCCTGTTTTCATCTCCTTCTTCTTACTTTGCACGCTGAACAACGCTTTTGGATATGCCAGTAAGTCTTGCTATTTGTCTAATAGTTACTCCTTCTATGCATTTCAGCTTCTTTAATAATTTATCTCTCTCTTTTTTATTCAGTTTCTGTAGGGTAGAATTATTGGGTATTTCTAAACTCCTCATTATTTTCAAAACTTCTTCATCAGCAACTTTAACAGCGTTATTCGAATCTAAACAGTTCTCTTCATTAAGTTCACAAGAATATGATTTAAATAATTCTAATGCTTTCTTCTCATCACTCGAAAATAGTTGAAGAGCAAGTTCTGTATCAACCAAATTAGGTTTATCCATATACTCGCTTATGCTCGTCCATTTACATTTCAAAACATTCTTTGATACACCAGCTTTTAGTGGATTTTGATGAATATATCGAAGCACCGTTAAAAAGTATCTCACATCTTCAACGGTCTCACTTTTAAACCGCCCCTCAAACAAATGGCCACTCCTTTCATATTTTGTATTATACCAATGGACATAACTGGAGCTGATTCTCTTCACAATCTCTGAAATCGATTCATCTGTTTCTTTACACAAAAGATGAATATGATTATCCATCAAACAATAACCATATAACTTAAACTTACAAATCCCCTTATACTTTTTTAATGTTTTTAAGTATTGGATTTTATCCCCGTTATCTTCAAAAATAATTTGTCTATTAATACCTCTTATAATAATGTGATAAATACCATTCACACTCTTTTTCCTTGGATTTCTTGCCAATAAGCACCACCTCCATACAATAACTAAATTTACTCCTAGAGATTTATTCGTTTTCGGGAATGGATGATAGAAGGTTTTAACATGTGGAAATGAAGGAGAAAAAGAGAAGAGAAATAACTCTGCCTACTTATTTCAACAAAAATAAAGCTAATCCTCTAACTAAACAGAAAAAAAGTGGGACAAGGAACCTGACCCCTTGACCCACTATTTGCGTTTATCGTAAAACATGCCATCCGTTTGCAAGGATTGATATGGATTAACATATTTCTGATTGGATTTTTTTTTGTATTCTATGCCTCGTATTTCTTTTTGAATCGAATGCTTCTCTTTTTGAAGCAATGCAACCAATACTTTATCTTGCTGCAAGAGAGCCTGTCCGATTTTCTGTTCGGTTTCTGTCGTTGGTGACGTAAGAAGTGTCAGACAAGCTTGCCTTTGATCGAGAAGCTGATTGACTTTCTCCGTATCTACTTCCGATTCACCCTTTAACAGCTCCACCAATTCATTCGTAATAGCATAGCATCGCTTTAATGCTTCCATTATGCTTGGCCGCCCTGACCATGCTGTTTTTGACGATTAAGAACAATCGCCTCTTTCCATGTATCACGGAATTCAGTCACTAGTGATTCTACTTCTTCAATAAGCGCCCTATTATTCTCAATATTTGCCTTAATCAACTGACGATTCATATAATCATACAACGACATCAAATTTTGTGAAATTGGAATATCCATATTTAATGTTACCATTAATTCCTTAATGATATTTTGTGATTTTTGGATATTTAAATTGCGTGTTGGAATATCTTTCTCATCAATTGCTTTTTTGGCTAAGTGTAAAAATTTTAGACAGCCGTTATAAAGCATTAATGTTAAATCTCCAGCAGAGGCAGTATTTACTGCATTTTGCTGATAGGATTGATATGGATTAGAAATGGCCATTTTTTAAATCTCCTTTTTATTAAGAACTAAACATACTTGTTAAATACGTAGACTGGCTGTTTGCCTTGTTGATTGCCGTTTCCATTGCTGTAAAACGAGCCCAATAGCGGGATTCAAGCATCTCTAATTTATCCTCAAACCGGGTTATTTGGTCAGAATAATTATTTAATACCTTTCCGAGCGTAAAGGTATTATTTACACTAGAAGCCTTCCCTGCTTTTGCTGTGATATCCGTCATCGCTGTTTTTAAACTATCTCTTAAGCGACGAGCAATTCCTTGTTCCGAGCTTGTGTCACCATCCTTTTGAAAAAGTTCATAGACAGCGTTTGGATCTGCAGAAATTGCCTCTCTTAGTTTATCTTCATCAATCGTTAGCTTCCCACCATCTAAATAATTGGCAGTCGTGGTAATTCCAATTTGCGATAATTGAGTGTAGGTTGATGTTCCACTAACAGGTGAGCTAAAATTAGAACGCATTTTTGATAAAACATTCGTTAAAATGGAATCGTTTTTCAACGTACCGCTTTTTGCAAGTTTTTCCCATTTCTCGATTTCGTCCTCTGACATATCTTCCTTCTGTGCATCTGTTAGTGGAGGATAATCACGATACTTTGATTCAGTTGTTTTGGCACGGATTTTTTCTACTGCTTCGTTATATTTATTAACGAATTGGGTTATTGTATCTAAAATGCTGTCCACATCTGGTGTAGAAGAGAATGTTACTGGATCTGTTGTAACTTTTTTGGCAGTGAATTCTACTCCATTGATGGTGAAGGTGTTGGATGGACGAGTGATTTCTAGCCCATTGTATTCAACTTTAGCGTTGGTTCCAGCATTTCCTGCATCTTTATCTGCTGCAAGAACATTATTAGAATTAATCCCTAAAATATTATTAAAGAACTTATTTCCAACTTGCCCATCACCAGTATCAGTGAGAATAATCTCTGGTGTACGATCAATATCTCCTGAACCAGCAATATTCCCTGTATTTTTAGCAGTAAAGGAAATCTTTTGCGTAAAAGTATCATAGAAAGCTGTTACTCCAGAATCTTTATTAATTTTAGAAATGATGCTATCCAATGTATCTTCTTTAGTAATAGTTAGCTCATAATGCTTTTCTTGCATTACTCCATCTTTGTTAATCGCACTAATTGTTATTGTCTGGTCTGCTGTTAAACCATATTCACTAAGAGGTTTTGAAGAATCGGTAACCCTAGATTTTGTATAACTATGCATGGATGCAGCAGATGCAATTTCTTCTATTTTTACTGTACCCGAAAAATCAATCGTCGAATTGACATTTTTTACAGATAGTGCATCCGAATTAGATATAGCCACTGTCTTCTTAATATAACTAGCTTCCTTTGCAACTCCATTAAAAATAGTAGTATCTAAATCTAGCAACAAAGAATTCATTTCACGATAGTCATCTCGCTGCCATTCCGTATATGTCTTTTTTTGATTTATCTTATCTAGTGGTACCCTTTCTGCTGTCATTAACTGTTCAACAAGGGTATCAATATCCATTCCACTAGCCAATCCACCAATTCTTAATACCATTTTAACTCACCTCTTTTAAATCTTTTCATCGATCACTAAGCCCATAAATTCCTTCATTGCTGCATACATATCAAGCATTTTCTTAGAAGGGATCTCGCGGACTACTTCTTTCGTATCATCATCAATTACCGTTACATAATAATCATTTAATTTTTCATGAAGCTCAAACTTCAAAGAAGTATGGGAAGGCTGCATAAAAGCATTAATACTTTCAATTACTTCATCTAATTGCTCTTTATTTGGTTTTGGACCATAAAGCTGCAATGGAGCATCCATTTTACTATCTACTGTTTTCTCTATACCATTTATATTTTCCGCTTGTCTAGATGTGTAAAGATTTTGTTGGGAACCAATTCGTTCTATCATTTTAATTATCCCCCTGTGGCTACAACTAGAATTTATATATCTTATATCGGTTATTTTGAGAGATATTTAAGGAATAAAAGGAAAGAAGTTATTTTAGAGAGGAATGTACTATGTAGGATAGTACTAATTGACCATTATTAAAAACATTAGGATTATTGAACTATATAAAATAATCCTTTTTCTAATTCGATAATTTCTTCCTTTAATGAGATGAGTCGGGAATTCAATCTATTAGTTTCTTCCTTGGTCAGATTATTATTTAATGCATACTCTGCTATTTCTCTCATTTCGTGAAGTTTTATATTAATTTCATCTAAGATGGTAGAATGTTCCTTACTTCTTTTTAATTCATCTTCAAGAAATTCTTTATATTCTTTAATATTTTTATCCATTTCCAGACCCCCAGTAATTATAAGCTTTCTTACAGAAAAAAGAGAACCTAATATAAATACTAGACTCTTCTATATTAAAGTCAAAATTAAAAGTTTAAAACTCTTATGCAACCTTGATAATTTTCATAGCTAATCCATCAACATTTGGGTAATAATCATGCACAAAATCGCTATCCAAAGTGGCTAAATAATCAAATTCATTTATTCTTGCAATAGCTAAATGAACCGAATCAGTTGAATCCAGCTGGGTTAGTTGCATATGTACTTTAGCTAACTCATTTTCCTCAAAACCATCAGAGAGCAATTCTACCTCAAATTCGAGTTCTTCTCTCATTTTCCGAATAAAATTATTAAAAATTCCCAATGCAAGATGGTAATAAATATCCAACAAATACCGTTTGTTTTGGTCTTCTTTTGCCCGTTTAATTAACTCACCGACATTTGCTGCTACTTCTCTGTTGTAAAACCTTAGTATATCTTCATCTTTAGCTACTCTGTAAAGATATCGAGCAGAATCTAGATTAATTAATTTTCCTTTTTCTTCATCACTTAATTTATCAAATCCATTCCTTGTATTGTTAAGAAGTTGTTTTTTTTCATGATAAACCTGAAGGGAACCTAATACTAACATTTGAAATAAGCGATTGGTTACCTCGGTAAAGGTATGATTACTATATCCAAGCTTCACCTCATTTTCCGCCCAAATATCAAGAGTATCGGCTACATCCAGCTTTCTGAGATCTGTTTTATCTAGGTACGCCAAAATAAAACAAGCATCCAAATAAACAGATGCTTTAAATAAATTCTCATTATTCATTTGCTCAGCATCAATAATATAGTCCATTTGACAACTACCTTCCTTGTTTGTGTAAATCTACAAGTGTGCGACCAAATGCACCATAAATGCCAATTTCATCTTGGATTTCACGTGCACTCTTTTTCTTTTCCTTACTAAAATCAGATTTTCTCACAGTATCAACTTTTCCTGTTGACTGTTTAATAGTTGTTGGCATCAATCGTATCACTCCATTTTCCTTTTTCTTTTCTTTTCTGTAGCTACTATTTCTATATTTGTCCACGATTTACCTCCTTTTCATAAGAGTTTTATTTCTATTTTCCACAAAAATACGATCGTCTAAACATTAAAACATCTTAGAAGACTTGTTTGTAATGATACGGTGGAAATGACAACCTTCGAAGCTTTGTGTAACTACTTACTTGTTCCTATCCATGGTATAACCAGCAATCCACTCGTACCCGTTATCATCTACATACGAGATTGCTTCAATAAGCAATGGCTTTTGTAACTTTTCTAAGTGTTCAGCTGGAATCAGCAAATCATCTATCTCTTCATGATAGAAGTCATGGGCTTCGTAGCCTATATCTTCTCTTTTTACTTCAATAACAAATGTCTTTTTCATCGTTCCTACAAACCATTCCAAATATATCATCTTTTCTCCTCCTAGAAATAGAAATAGCCCTAACTCCACTAAAAGAGTTAGGGCTTCAGATAAGCTTATTCATGATAATAATATATTTTTATTTTGGTATTTGTTCCAAAGGTCTTCAATCTGCTAGATATAAATCTGGACCATATTGGTCATCTGGGTAAGGTAATCTATCTAAATGATACATTAAAAAAGCTAAGTACTTTTTTGTGTGAGTTTTAAATTCATTAAAAGTACCAATTTCTCTACTTCTAAAAGCATGGATAGCATTTCTCCTCTGTTGCATAAATAAAACCCAATCGTCAAATTCTGAAGCTGATTCCCTATCTTTCCAAATTTTATCTCTAAAGTATTGACGGAGTTTATCAAATGTAATTTCGTCCGGCTGAATAATGCCCCTTTTATTCTTGTAATTTGCCGAATCATCCATATAATCATTCAAATATACGGAAAGGAAAAGTTTTATAGTTCCTTCTACTAAAGTACCAAGGTTTGCCCAAGCCAGTATTAAATCCCCATTTTCCGATTCAGGACAGGAGCACTCATTCCACTTCTTCATTGAATACGACAACGATACTTGCCAATCCAATCTTGACTTACTTAATAAATTCGATGCCTCAATAGGTGCCCATCCTAATGCATCTGACCAAAAATCTTTGGCATGTTTATTAAGTTCAATAATTTTATCAACGGCTTCTAAATACGTTAATTGATTTAATTTTGAAATTGGAATATTCATAAGTCCTCCTGTTTACAATTTTATTAACATAATACCTTTAATTACCTACTTGTTTCAAATAAAGTAAAAAGAGACCCTAGTATAACTAGAGTCCCTTCCAAATAATCTAAAATTAACGAAGAAGTTGTAGAACTCCTTGTGGTTGTTGGTTCGCTTGCTTTGCGACTGCACCTTTCAGTTACAGAATAGACTATATCTTCATCCATGCTTTTTTTCATGGAGCTGGGCACTTCGAACAGCTTACACTGCCCTACGAGATTCATAGCCATAGTTTTCACCTTAGACCGTATCCTCTAGTCGTTGAACCTTCTCCAGAGTTTCCTCACAGGAGCTTGGCTGCTGATTATCCATTGTTTCATCCTCATCATTTTCATACCCTCACGCTTACCGTTTCCAGTTACGTTGTGGTTGATGAAGCTTTAGAAAGTTCCAGCAATTCACCCAGTTATACTCTAGTTCGTTACCAAACTAGACGCCCTTTAATCGTTATCTCAAGAGTTGTAGTACTCCTTGAGGCATCTGATTAGATTGAGCCAACATCGCTTGTGCTGCTTGAGAAAGAATTGAATTCTTTGTTTGGTTCATCATTTCTTTCGCCATATCTACATCACGGATACGAGATTCCGCAGCAGTTAGGTTTTCAGAAGATGTGTTTAGGTTGTTGATTGTGTGCTCTAAACGGTTTTGAGATGCACCTAGTTTAGAACGTTCAGCAGATACACTTTGAATAGCATTGTCAAGAACTTTGATAGCTGCTGAAGCTGATTCAGTTGAAGATACATCTAATGCAAATTCAACAGCAGTATTGTCTGTGCCATTTGTAACATCTTTAGTAGTTGTATACTTAGCTCCTGGAACATCTTTACTAGTTGCTCCTGCAGAATCGCCAGTAAGACCTAAAGCATTAGAACGCATATCTTTAATAGCTATACTGAAGCTTTGACCTTGGTTTGCACCTACTTGGAAAGTTTCAACAAAGTCTTTACCGCTATTTTCAAATGCGTCAGTTCCAGCTGTACCTGTTTGTGTTCCGGCAGTTAGTCCAAGTGCACCAGCGATATTCGTAGTTGTTCCAGTCAATACAGTTTTAATATTGTCTGTTCCAACTTCTTTAGCTTCTAATTTTAATGTTTGGTTAGCACCATTTTCGAAAGAAACATTTACAAGTTCAGAAAGTTTTGTTCCATCTGTAGCTGTTGCATTTTTTAATGCATTAATAACATCTGTTTGTTGAGAGCTACCATAAGTATCAAGAGCAGTAAAATTTTGCTTTAATAAGCTAGCATCAACTGTAAAAGTTTTATCCCCTACAACAACGCTCATTTCAAATGTATCACCGCTAGCATCATCATCAGTAGCAGTAGTAGCATTTAATACGCTTTTTGTCCCTGCATAAGCGTCTGAAGTTGTAACCTTAGCATTGTCTGCTGCTGCTTTACCTGCTGTTTCAGCTGTAAAAGTAACTTTATTACCTACAGCTTCTGCTGTGGCACCAGTACCTGAATTTGTGAAGTCTAGTGCAGCTACTGCAGCTGCAATATCAGAAGTATTTTTGCCATTAACATCAATAACAAAATCAGAACCTAATTTAGTTTGTGCATCTGTTGCATCTGAGTAAGTTCCTTTGCTGCTATCATAGAATGCAACATCTTTTCCTGCAACATTAATAGTAGAGCCTTCTGTTGGCGCTTTATCAAAAGTTAAATCATACGATTGCTTAACACCAGCAACTGCATCTACACCAGGTGTTGTAGCAGCTTTATCTAAGTTAGTACTAGAAACTTGCAAGTCACCAGTTGTTACAATTTTAGCTGCATTATTAGTCGAACCTGCTGCTGCAGAATCTGTAATGGTAATATTCCCACTAGAATCTGACGCAAATGTAAAGTCGGCAAGTGGGGACCCAGATTCAGCTTTGATAGCATTTAATGCACCTACAATAGCTGCAGCTTGTTCTGCAGCAGTGTCTGCACCATCAGATGGGTTTGTTGAATCAGTATCAAGCAGTAAGTCTGCAGAAGTAGCAGTGACGTTTGATGTTGCTGTAGCGTCTGATGTATCTGCTGTTGTAGCTGCAGTGATATTAATTGTGACTCCCATAAACTCAAATGTGCCTGACTCGGTAGCAGCCATTGCATCAATATTACCAGTAGTCCATTCAGCTTTTGTAGCGTTCACAGCGTCAACAGCAGCGGTACCAGCCTTTGCTGTTGCACCAACATCAGACTTACTAGTACTACCTTGTAACAATTTCTTTGTATTAAACTCTGTAGTATTACCAATACGGTTAATTTCAGAAGTTAATTGGTTAACCTCTTTTTGAATTTCCGCACGGTCATCATCAGTGTTAGTTCCGTTAGCTGCTTGAGTAGATAGCTCTTTCATTCTTTGAAGAATGTCATGAGTTTCATTTAAAGCTCCCTCTGCAGTTTGAATCATAGAAATCGCATCTTGTGAGTTTTTAGACGCTTGGTCTAATCCACGAATTTGTCCACGCATTTTTTCAGAGATTGCTAGACCTGCAGCGTCATCTCCAGCACGGTTAATACGAAGACCTGAAGATAGCTTCTCCATTGATTTACCTTGTGCACTTGAAGCACTATTCAACTGACGAAAAGCAACATCAAAAATCCAAATTTCCCCTAGGACAGAAGCTCATGCGACTCAAGGAATTTGCAAAATCTTTAGTTGCATCATTAGGAAAACCATATTTAACGGAAAGAACTAGTTCCAAAAACATTAGGAAATCATAAAAAAATGGAAGAACAAAAAACAGCAGTTCATTTGGAAACCATTAGAGCTGTTCTTCATTTCTTCCATTAGAAATACATTTGCTAGGCATTTTGTTGTAACAATGTTTCAACTTCCTGCTCGTACCCATACTTCTGAAAGAATTCAATCAATGCAACCTCGAAAATCTCTCGCTGATTAATGTTTCTTTCCTTGCTAAAATCTCGAACCATAAAGTCTAACGTGTTCGTCATGTGAACAGATTTTGTAACGAACGTACCTGATAATGTAAAGCGTGGGATTTGTCCTGACGCTACTGACGCTCCCAAAAGGCTTTGTAAGCCTTCCTTGTTCATTGCTAACCATTCAAGTAAAGGTAAGAAATGTTCGATGCTTCCATCTCCAACAGAAAGAGAACCCTCTAATGAAGCGTCATTACTGCCAGCAGAAACATCCTCCTCATCACTAGGCATTGTAGAGGAAGCAGAGAGATAATTCCTTGCTTCCTGTGACCACTCAAACCCTTTTGATTTCATATAAGAAGCCATTTCTAAATGGCTTTCGAATCCTACCTTCAATGCAACCTCCTTTAAATCCGCTCCTTCCTTGTTCAATTCCATCACAATTCTACGGACTCGGTCTGATGGAAAATTCACTATTGTTTCAAGTGACGCTTTCCTAGCATCTGCTGGTATATACGTCCCTTTTTTCTTGTCCCAAACAAAATTCTTACGACTCATATAGCTATCCATTGAGCGGTAAGTTGAATACTGAAACTGTTCAGCTACTTCTTCCCTTGAAAGACCATCACCTAATAATTGTAGTATCTTTTTAACCTTATCTTCATAAATTGGTTGCAATGCATCTGCATTAGCCATTTGTTACTCCTCCTTTACAGCGTGTTAACTGCATCTTTCAAATCATCCATGTTGCTATGAACATAAATACTCGTTGTTTTCAAACTGCTATGACCAAGCAATTTTGAGATTTTAACCAAATGAACATCATTTTGGACAAGCTTAGAAGCAAAAGAGTGCCGCAAAATATGTGCAGTTACATTCTTTTTCCATCCCAATGCTTGATTCGTATCCCTAAACACCTTTGCTACCCTAGTTTTTGATAATGTACCTGTGTTCCTCGTTGCAAAGAAACAATCAGAATTCACCCTCCAGTTCTCCGTGTAATCCTCAAGTAACTCCTTCAATTTTGAATTGATTGGAACAAAGCGGTCTTTGTTTCCCTTTCCATGCCTAATGTGAATGAGGTTTCTCTCCAAATCGATATCATCAACTTGAAGATTTAGACATTCCGAAATACGCATTCCAGTATAATAAAGGGTTTGCGCCACTAATCGAATCAATTTGTGTTGAATCGCATCCACAAACTGATTGACCTCTTTTTCAGAAAGATATTGCCGCTCCTTCTGCTGACATTTGATTGGCTCAAGTCTTGCTGCAACATTCTTATCGCACCATTCGTTTTTGTAGGCATGACCGAAGAATGACCGCATGCTGCCTAACACACGCTTTCTGCTAATAGGTTGATAACTCTTCTTTTCTTTGAGATAAAGAAGGTACTCCTCTACATCCCTTTGTGTAATGTCCTCAAGATAAACTGGACTATTGTATTTCTCTTCAAGGTAACGATTCAAAAGTGTTAAATCTTCATGATAGGCTTTAATAGTAACTGGACTCCGTTCAATGTTTGCTTGATATTTTCCAAACTGCTCAACTGATTCCATGAATAACATATCAATATCCCCTTTCTGATTAATCAAGGTAATAATATAATTTTGGGTTCATGTTTTGATTCGGGTAAAAGTAGCCTCACATAGCGTCAGTAGCAACCCTACTTTCAGTACTGACGCTACAGTTGGCACAAAAGTGGATAATTACCATTCCGCAAATTCGTCGTAACCTTACGAAAGTTCTATATCTGTAGCTTTATTCGAATCAGTTCCTGTCCGCTGCAATATTCCTTGTTGCTGACGAATGGGAACAACATTTCCACCAGACTTTTGAATAGAAATCTTTTTGGAGTCCCCTGCATGTCGGATTTCAAACGTAATCCCTACATCTTCTAAATTGGATTTCACTTCCTTTAGTCTTCTGCTTAGAATGTGAGCTGCTTTTGGGAATGTTTTAACATTGGTATTAATTTTTTCTTGAAAGGCTACACGCTCTAGTTCACTTAGCAGACTTGCAACGGAACCTGACCAAGTTTGCTTGTCTCTCATAAGAGCAACAACTGTAGCGGCTACTGGATGCGAGGAAATGGCTTCTTCATTGGATTGATTACGATTTTTACGATAAGCTTCTAAAAAGCGTTCTCCTCCATACCCTAATACTTCGGCAATGGCATAGCCCCATCGAGTAAAGTCCGCCATACGTGGAAGCTTGTCTAGTTTAACATTTGGGTAGATTGCCATTGCGTCTGCCAATATCTGTAAAGCCCCACCTACAATGCTAGCCCTATCTTTTTCAAAAGCTTCCCACACTTCTCGTTCTTCTTTCCGCTCATTCTCTGGAATACGGTCTAATTCAATGATTATGGAACGGTCAATTAAATCTGCTCTTGTAACCACTACATTGATACCTGTCAATCCAACACATCTTCTTAGGTCAAGTAGCGTTTCATCATCATCTGTAAACAATGTACGCTTACTAAATCCTCCACCTGTAGAAGCAATACATAATAGGTCGCTTTTTTCAGCTGATAATCCATCCAAGTTATCAAAAGATGGCATGTAATTGTTAGCCAATGATATTGCTAAATCTTGCAAACTATTAGGCATCGTTAATAAATCCTGTACAGCTGGGTCAATGACTTGTCTGGTCAATCTCATGGACGTGGATTTAGAAGCTCCCTTTTCACCACTGAATACCAGTACAGCATGAGGAATACTCGGAATAAGGCACGTCACAACATGAGTGAGATAAAGAATTTGGTCATCTTCATTTTTAATTCGCACATGATTTAGTAACAGCTTTAAGTCTCCCGAAGAATCAGGAATAACTTGGGCTTTGGTATTTTTATTTCGAGTAAATAGAATAGGAGGGTCATTCAATACTTGAAAACCTTTAGGCTCAATCTTTACGACACTCCAATCCTCATTCGCTAGGTCATAATAAAATGCACCATCTTTTTCTGCCACTCGCAATTGCAAGCTATGTTCGTCACCCTCAAAGGCTGCCTTCATTTCCATTACACCTAGTGCTTGATTCATAGCATCACTGGTTGGCGCTTTTTTCGTAGCATCATAGAATTGCTTTGTTAGCCACATTTTGAATTTCTTACTTTTCACTTTTAATACTTCTTTATGACCATTGATGATTACCGCAGCAAAGGATTCACCTAAATCATCTTGGAAGAACTCAGCTTCCTCGCTCACCCCAATCAATATGTCCGCTTGTGATTCCTTTTTGGATTCTTCATTATGGGATGATGGATTCCAATTCGGCTCAAACTTCTTCCGTAATGTTTGCCAGTTTTCTTCTGAACAGCTATTATGATGGCAACCTGCCACAACTCCACCGTTAGCAAACTGAATGACAAAGGCACTTCTATTTGTATGGCTCTCATTCCAAGGACATGTTGACAATACATACTTTGTTGCTTCTTTTTGCCAAGGAGCGGAAAAGGCAACATCCAACCCATGTTGTTCTATAAATTCTTCTAGGTTGAAATCTTCTTCTGTGTTGCTCTTCTTAGAAGCTGATTTCCCCTTTGTTGGCATCGTTGGACATAAAGCTGCTAATACCTTCAACTGTTCCACTGACACATCAATTGATTCTTCTGGAAAAGATAAGATTTGAGACAACCGATGTGGTCGTTCGTCTGTATGGTCACCTTTGCCAGCCATTGTTCCATAAAGCTTCCAAATTCGTGCGGCATTGAATACACTTTTATCTACATTGACCTTTTCATTACTGAATTGAAAATCTAAAGCTTCTAATGCTTGTTTGATTAGCATCGTACTTTCATCATCATTTGGAAGGTCAATAGGGTATAATAAATGAGCACCATTGCCGCTGTCTGCCACAATAGGTTCAATCCATCCTTTCCCCGCCAAAAACTGTTGTACTTCTTTTGCCATTGAATGAGCGGCTTGATGTTCTTCATCCGTTGATGAAATACCTGCGGGACGAACAGGGTCAAAATCAATCGGGAACCAACATCTACGTTCAATGTCAGCATCTGCAGTCGTATTTTTTGCTCGTTGTACAACACGATTTGCCGCTCTTGGTAGCAAATCAGGCTTCACAGGATTAAGGGTAAAATAGATTGCCGGAACCTTCCCGTCATATTTCGCTGCATTTTCCGCTAATTCCTCATTATCATCAAAATAGCCGCTGACTGTACCCCTTGACGTTTTTAAGATACGCAACTCTGTTACTTCTCCTTCACCTTTTAGGCTAGAAAGAGATTCCATAATCATTTCTTCTGTTGTTTTCGTTTCTCTATGTGTCATTCTAAAGTCTCCCTTTTTGTTTTGTCTCATGTAGCGTCAGTAGGGACTATAGCAACCATTGCCGCTATAGCCTGTACTGTTGCTTCGTTAGGGTGTTACATGTTACCGAAGTCGATGTCATCCAAGTCTTTTATTACTTGAGTTGATATAGTTGATTTGTTACTTCCAAACTTTTGAAGCTCGTCTAACGAGCAAACATCGACAACATTTGCAAATACTCTATCATTCCAGAATTTATGTTCAACCTTAATACCACAACGCTTACCGACAAGACTTTCTAAGTCTATTTCCTCGTCCCCCTCTCCCATTGTGATATCAATCAGCTTTTCCAGTGTAAAATTCACACCTGAAGCCATAAGGAATGATTGAGTAACAAGACAATGATTATCAGTGGTAAATGAGGTTAAGGCGGTATCCGAAAGCCCCATTTTAGTCTTGGCGGGCTTTCCTTCCCTAATATCATTGACTGTAGCAGAATGCCACCCTTGCGAAGCCATTTGAGGCACCAGGTTTCGTTTATAGTTCATAGCTTATTCCTCCTACTTTTTAATGGGTTAGTTTTGATAACCCTATTAAACAGCATTTTTAACAGTGTTGGAATGTGGTGTTTTTTCCTGATTTCTTGTAAAAAAACAAGGTTGACAAGCAAAAAAAGAAGCCCCCAAACTATCGGGAGCCGCTCTTGCTAAATCATTCTAAAATTTTTATATTCCTTTATTTCTTGCTCTAGTATCTCTGAAAGATAGAGATTCATCTTTGTAACGCTAGCCTTTTTTTTCTGAATAAATTCAATTTTTCCCTCTTCTGTAATGTGTTCAAACAACCGCACCATTTCTTCCAGTTGTTTCTTCATACCCTCAATTTCGCAATTTTCAATTTTCCCTAAAGTAAGATTAAATATTGTATTTTCTACTTTAGAAAGTATATAACTTTCCTTCTTTTCTAAAAGTAAAATTTGGAATTTAAACTTTGTTCGCATCTCCTCCAAAGGAGATTTCTTCTTATCTCCCCCGTACCATCTTTAATTTTCCAATCAGAAGATGAAATCCAATTCAAAATTTCTTTACTTTTTTCAATCCATTCATTTTTTTGGTCTTCCGATAGTCGTTTGCCTAAAATCCAGTTGTGTAAATAGCTATGTCCGTAAGTTTCTAAAATTACAATCAGCAATAATGATGTTTCAACTGTAAAGTTTGTATTTTTATGATTATCAATATTCAATTTACTGATAAGGTTATCCCCTGTATCTTTATAATAAGATATTAAACGGTTACGAACTTTCCTAAATACTTCTTGTTGTCTTTCAAGGCTGAGAAAACGGTATTTCTCATTTATAATCAAACTAATTATATCTTTTTGCGTAAGAAACACATGAATCCCCCCCGTTGGCGCTATTCGATTGCTTTACAAGATAATATCAAGTATAAGCCTATAGAAGTATTGGTTAATTTTAATACCTTTTGTCCAATTTTAAAAGAAAATCCTCAATAAAGTGACTCCTCATTATCTAAAGTAGCGTCAGTAGCATCGAAGCGTCTCTACTGTCCCTTTTGATTCTTCATTAGAAAGTCAAAATGATATTCAAAAAAAAACAAGAACCTACAATGGATTCTTGTTCATTTTAGGAAATAGTTGAAAATCAATTACCTTCTACTCATCTTAGACAATTCTTCCAAAGCTATTGCCAAAATGGCACAAACCACTTTTTTAACGATAACAATTTGCTTGGCATCCATCCTTTTCCACCACCTTTACAATAGATTGACTGCATCCATCTTCTCTTGCTTAGTCGTTTGGATATAAAACTTTGCTGTCATACTCACCGTAGAATGCCCTGCCAGCTTGCTTACAGTTGTAAGGTCTACGCCTTTTTTCAATAGCCTTGTACAAAACGTATGACGAAACAAATGTGGATACAATCTGAACCCTAGTTCCTTTGAAACTTTTGCTAACCAGTCCCTCACTGCATCACGATGCATTTTTTCTGCCCTTTGGCTTACCAATAGATAGTCGCTATGGCTGAAATTAGACTCGGAACGCTCTTCCTTCATATAGTCCTTTACTAATTGGAGCACATCCTGTCTAAGCCCGATTTCACGTCTCTTACCTCCTTTTCCAATCACCGTTAATTGGCTTGTCAGGAAGTCAACATCTGCTATTTTAATTCCAACCAGTTCACTTACCCTTACACCCGTATAGAGAAGCAAATAAACAATCAGCCTGTTACGAGTGCTTACTTTGCTTTTGTTTTCAACGTAAAATAGCAGTTGTTCCACCTGTTCCTCTGAAAGCGCCTCTACATCGTCCTCACTTCCAGCAGCTATTTTAATCCTATCTCGTTTTAACTGGATGAATGATTCACTTATGGCTCCTTTGGTTCTTAGAAAATCGTTGTAAACTTTTAGGCTATTAATCTTTTTGTTAATGGTTGAAACGGCATAGTCCTCCTTCATCAAATGTTCCTTGTACCTAACAAATGAGAAGCGGGATAGGACTGGAACCTCATTCAACTTTTCATGCAAATATGCTTGGAACCCTTTTATATCGTTCACATAGGACTCGATTGTTTTAGCTGCTTTGCCCTCTGTAAAAAGCCATTGGCTAAATTCATCAATCTCCAAGACTGATTCACCTCCAAAAATGAAAAAAGGCTATTGATGTACGCATTTATACACCAATAGCCTTTTACGTTTTCTTAGTATTCATTTTCCAGTTCCTTTCCTACCCACTCACGACAGTTATATAATAATGTCGGCAGTTTTTTCATATGGAAGTCATTCCAATTCTTTGCCGCTCATCGGTTCTACAAAACATGATTTAATTCCTTTTAGTTTTGTCGTTAGATTGCAGTAAGAAATGTAGTGAATTTCACTTAGTCAACATAAATCTCGTAAGCAATTTGTTCCCCATTCTTTATCCATACTTCGTACAGCTTCTTTCCCGTTTTCTCCTCAAGTACATAACCAGCAATCCATTCGTACCCTTTATCATCTACATACGAAATTGCTTCAATGAGCAATGGGTTAGGTAGTTTTTCTAAGTGTTCCGCAGGGATAAGCAAATCATCTATTTCTTCATGATAGAAATCATGGGCTTCGTAGCCTACATCCTCTCTTTTAACTTCAATGTTAAATGTCTTTTTCATCGTTCCTACAAACCATTCCAAATACATCATCTTTCTCCCTCTTTCAAATGTAACCTTGTTCTTTTAGTGAAACGTACTCTCCATCCCCCAGCACAATATGGTCAAGAACGTCTATGCCAATGATTTTACCTGCTTCTACTAATCTTTTAGTAACCTCCACGTCTTCTCTGCTTTCAGCACTTTTCCCACTGGGATGGTTGTGCCCCACAAGGATTGATGCAGCATTACTCAATATGGCAGGCTTGAAGCATTCCCTTGGATGTACTATGCTTGCGTTTAAGCTTCCAATGTGGCAAATGTTAATGGCTGTTGGCTGATTCTTAGTGTCTAAACAAACGACAACAAAGTATTCCCTATCCACGTCTCCTAAGAATTGCTTCAACAGTTGGTAGCCATCTTCAGGGCTTCGTACACAGCGATTCTTGTAAAGCATGCTCGATTCCTTCACTAGCTTTAGGCTAACAATGTTCACACGTTTTGCAGATTGATTTTTCATGATTACGATTCCTCCTCTAAAATAGAAAAAGGGCTCCCTCCGAAGAGAGAAGCCCTAGTTTGATGAACATCATGTACATATATGTTCATGATAATAATATATGCTTAAGTTCTGTATCATTACATATAAATGGAAACACCCAATATCAAACCCTTTTCCTCGTTCTTGCTTGATTACTCAAAAATCAATAAACTTATAACTTATTTTACCAATTCCAGTTTCTTCATTAGATTTTCTACAGATTCAATTACATTAAGCATTTCTTCCTCATAATCCTTAATCCTTCTAAAAATCAGGTTAAAGAATTGCTCGTCATCTATTCTAATGAACTCATCAAGTATATCTTTAGAAATAATACCTTCAATAAATAAGGCTTTAAGTATATGTCTAGGATTAAAGCTTATTTTACCGAGAACAACATCATTCCTAGATATTTCTCCAATCTTGGTATGATAAATGCTAATCGCCACTTTACCTATTTCATTTCTAAGGAAATCTACAATCACATGTAACTCTTCCCTACTATAATGGTTCTTCATTTCAAATTTTTCCTCAAATAAAGATTGAATTGCATTTGTCATTTTCTTCACCTCCTGTCTTTCTATATATTACTATTATCTTATTTCTATATACCCTCGGCAAATTCAGATTTCTTTATTCGTAGTTCTCCTAGCCTATTCACAAGCAACACTCGAAGTTTTTGTATACTTTTCTAAAAAGTTCTTGATTATTCGTTGATTATCTCATAATTTCTAAGCCAAAAATAAAAAGAGACCCTAGTAAAACTAGAGTCCCTTCCAAATAATCTAAAATTAACGAAGAAGTTGTAGAACTCCTTGTGGTTGTTGATTTGCTTGAGCCAACATTGCTTGTGCTGCTTGAGAAAGAATAGAATTCTTCGTTTGAGTCATCATTTCTTTTGCCATGTCTACGTCACGAACACGAGACTCAGCAGCAGTTAAGTTTTCAGAAGAGGTATTTAAGTTGTTAATAGTATGCTCTAATCGATTTTGATAAGCACCTAGCTTAGAACGCTCCGAAGATACTTTATTTATCGCTTCATCAAGTACTCCAATTGCAGCAGTAGCGTTTTCATGGCTAGACACATCTAAAGCGAACTCTGAACCTGTTTTCACTGTTCCATCTGTAACCTCTTGATTCTCATTCCACTTAACGTCATATTCTTTTCCGTTAACAGTTACTTTTTTCGCAGCTGTTTTGTCCGTTGAACTAATATCTAGTGCATCGGCACGCATATCATTTATTGAGATGTTAAAACTTTGACCAGTATTAGCACCAATTTGTAAGTTTGCAGTAAAGCCTGAGCCTGAGCCTGAATCAGCACCTGTAGTACCTTTACCTTTATTTTCATCTCCAGAAGTAATACCTAAGTCTGTTGCTAATTTCGCTGCATCTGTACCACCAGTTTCAATTTTAACCTGAGAATCTGAACCAGTTGTTTTAGAGGTAATCGTTAATTTACCGCTTGTAATTGAGATATCAGCAGCATCAGTAATTGCTTTTCCATCTGCATCCTTTGCACCTTTTA